>DATDKN010000155.1:0-4070 GCA_036519995.1 Terrimicrobium sp.
GCCTCCTCACGAGAGCGCGCATGGTCGACCAAAGGGGCGGGATAATCGGGCGCGAGGCGCTCGCCCGACGGTGGCGACTCGTGCAGGCATTGAGTAGCAACACTCCTCAGCTCGGGCACCCACTGTTTTACATATTCTCCATCCGGATCGCAGCGCGCACTTTGTGTCCAGGGATTCAGGATTCGAAAATAAGGCGCGGCGTCAGCACCAGTCCCGGCGCTCCATTGCCACCCCCCGTTGTTGCTGGCGATTTCGCCGTCGGTCAGTTTCTGCATGAAATAACTTTCTCCCAGCCTCCAGTCGACGAGGAGGTCCTTGGTCAGAAACATCGCGACGATCATCCGCGCCCGATTGGGCATGAAGCCAGTTTGAGCAAGTTGCCGCATGGCCGCGTCGACAATGGGAAAGCCAGTTTCGCCGGCACGCCACCGATCAAAATGCACTCGAGTTCCCGGCCACTTCATTCCGCGAAATTTTGGATTGAACTCGATGTCGAGGACTTCGGGATAGTGCCAGAGGATGCTGAAATAGAACTCGCGCCAGATGAGTTCACTGATGAACTTCTCGGCATTCTTCCTTGCACCCGCCGACAATAGGGCAGCCCGCTCTTGACACCTTTCCAGGAGCTCGCGAATGGACAATAGTCCGAAACGAAGGTCTTGAGAAAGTCGCGAGGTGAACTCCCCAGCAAGTGAATTTCGTAGGCGCCCATACGAGGCCAGTCCATGTTCGATGAAGCGCTTCATGCGGGTGCGGGCCGCCTTCTCGCCTGCCTCGAGCACGTCCGCTTCCGGCTGCAACCCCCACGTTGCCAAGGTAGGCAGGGGCAACGAAGCAACACCTTCGGGGACCTTGAAGGTGTGAACTCGACCCTGCGGCTTGACCTTCCCAGCTTTCACCCATGCTCTTGCATACGCCGTAAAAACCCGGAAAGGCTCGCCAGAGGAATTGAGGACCTCGCCCGGTTCGTGGACGGTCGCGTCGTTGAATCCAACAATCTCGACGCCGGCCTTCTCGCCAAACGCAAAAAGTTCGCCCTCAATCTGCCGCCCAAACGGATCGGGATCCCGGTTGAAAAAGATCGCCTGCGCTCCAATTTCGTTGGCGAGCTTGGCCAGTTCCTGGACCGCACTTCCTCGGCGAATTGTTAACCACCCTCCGATCGCCCTCAGATTTTGCGCCAGCGACGACAAACAACCGCACAAGAACTGCTGGCGATTTGCGCCGGTCCAACGATGCAAACCGCTCCATTCGCTGAGAATGTAGACGGGCACCACTTCCGCGGCCTGCCGCACGGCTGCCCAAAGTGCCGTGTTGTCGGTGATTCGTAGGTCGCGACGAAACCAAGCGAGCGCCCTCTTCACAGCTCTAGCCCCGGTCGGCGCTGAAGTCAGCCGGTCGGCGCTCGCGAAGTCAGATGACGGCTTCGACCTTCGGGCGCTCTTTCTTACTAAGCGCCTTGCGAAGCTTGTGCAGCGCGATGTTCTGCAGCTGACGGATTCGCTCGCGCGTCACCCCAAATTTCTCGCCCACTTCCTCGAGCGTCTTTGGCTTCTGACCATCCAATCCGAATCGGGAGTTTATGATCCTGCGCTCCCGGTCATCGAGGACGTCGAGCAGCTCGCCCACTTCCTCCCGAAGATCTTTGTCACGCAAGGTCTCAAAAGGGTCGTCGGCTTCATCATCGCCCACAATCTCGCCGAATTCGGTTGAATCATCGTCGCCGATCGGCTGATCGAGTGACGCAGGACGCACCGCGGCGCTCTTCAACTGCGTAACCTTCGAAGCGGAAAGGCCAATCTCCTCGGCCAATTCGTCATCGGTCGGCTCTCGGCCGAGTTCTTCAGTCATCTGCATCGCCACCCGGCGCATCTTCGAAATTTTGTCCACCAAGTGAACCGGCAACCGAATCGTCTTGCTTTGATTCGCGAGAGCCCGCTTGATCGACTGCTTGATCCACCACGCCGCATACGTGCTCAGCTTGCCCCCCTTCTTCGGGTCGAAGCGCTCCACCGCCTTCATCAGGCCAATATTTCCTTCCGAAATAAGATCCAGCAGCGGCAAACCAAGATTTGCGTAGTCGCGAGCAATCTTGACCACGAGACGCAAATTCGAACGCACCATCTCCGACCGCGCATTTTGATCCCCGCGCTTAATCCGACGCGCGAGCTTGACTTCCTGTTCAGGAGTCAACAGCGGAAATTGTGCAATCTCTCTCAGATACAGCTGAAAGCCTGTCTCGTTATCTTCCAATGCCATCGTTCGATCCTCTTAACTATTACGTTTTTGATGAAGTGTCAGGTTGCAAAAATCAGTTACTTAATGAGGTTAACCACTTAGACAGTTCGCGTGGAGGAGCGTTCAAAAAATATCAAAAAAAACAGGGGCTTTTATTTTGCAAGTAAGTACCTAATCATGATGTGCTTACCAACATCAGCGCGACGCACGAATTCACGGTATTTCCGTGGCGGTGGATCGGGCTTTGTTATCGAGAGGAGCCCAAAAAATATTTCTTCGTTTGCGAGTTGATCACGGGAGACGACCGATGAGATGGTCGCGATTGCCGTTTGCCGCGAATTAATGGCGTTGGGATGACTCGAACGTTGATGACCGTTTTTTCGAGTGGAAAGATCCTCGAAGAGGCGAGTTCGGCAAGAATCGGCGCAGATCGACCACGAGAATTGGTGCCATGCGTGTTCTGGTAAGCGGACTGATCGGGCAATATGCCTTTGGCGGAGTCACCTGGGACTACATTCAATACGCCCTCGGGTTCCGTGGATTAGGTCATGATGTCTGGTACCTGGAGGACTCGGGCACCTGGGCTTACGATCCGGTGAAGGAAGAACTGAGCGCAGATTGTACGCACAATGTCACCTACTTAGAGCGGATCATGCGGGTGTTCGATATGGGCGATCGCTGGATCTATCGAAACGAAGCAGACGGCAAATACTACGGCATCACGGACGAGAAAATGGCCGAGAAAACGATCGCTGACGCTGACGTTCTTGTGAACGTTTCGGGCGCCTGCTGGCTTCGGCCGGTCACTGCTGGGATCAAGACAAAGCTGTTCCTAGATGGAGATCCGATGTTTACGCACATCCGGCTGACCTACGACCGCGGCTACCTCGATCGCGTCCGCGCTCATGAACGCCACTTTACGTTTGGCCTTAATATTGGAAAACCACGGTGCAAAATTCCGCCAGCCGGCATTGACTGGCGCCCGACGGTTCAGCCGATCGCCCTCGACTGGTGGGAACGAACCTTCACATCTCCGAAGTCCGACCACAATGCCACCGGAGCGTGGACGACCGTAATGAATTGGGCGAGTTACAAACCAGAGGAGTTTGAAGGGGAGAGCTATGGTCAGAAAGACATCGAATTTCAGAAATTCATGACGCTTCCAGCCCTCACCTCCGAAAAGTTCGTGCTGGCCATGGGGCAGGGACCGGGAAGAAATCGACCTACCGCTTACCTGGAGTCGCTGGGGTGGAGAATCATCGAACCGGACGTCCTCGTTCCTGACTACGCGAGCTATCACGATTTCCTGAGCAACTCCAAAGGCGAATGGAGCATTGCCAAGAATGGTTATGTCAAGTCACTCAGCGGCTGGTTCAGCTGCCGGAGTGCATGCTACTTGGCTGCCGGCAGACCGGTAGTGGTGCAGGATACCGGCTGGAGCGACCATTTGCCATCGGGAGATGGGGCTCTCCGATTTTCAACTCCGGCGGAAGCTGCTGACGCAATTGAAAGGGTCGCACGCAACTATTCTCACCATTGCGCGGCGGCACGCGCCTACGCTCGGACTCATTTTGACGCAGCGAAGGTGTGCCGAGAACTTCTCGCGTGACGCAGTCGTTTTCAGATTGTGCGCTGGTTTTAGTCGGGCATGGCTCGACATTGAATCCCGATTCCAGCGCCCCGACGCATGCCCATGCGCGCTTACTGCGGACGCGTGGCATCTTTCGTGAGGTGCATAGCTGCTTTTGGAAGGAGGAGCCGTCCATGCGCGAGGTGTTGCGCATGATCGAAAGCGCGAAGATCTATGTTGTCCCCGTCTTTATCAGCGAGGG
>DATDKN010000156.1:0-3087 GCA_036519995.1 Terrimicrobium sp.
TTGAGTCAGGCAGAGTTTGAAAGTTATGATGGAGAATGCCCGATCAACATCAGTCGGTTTTACGGAGGAGAAGAGAATGACCGAAGAAAACGAGAAGCGGGTCCGCGCTTTCTACGAAGCTACCGTGCCAGGACATCGAGAGTCGCTGCGAGGTCTCCAAGCGCCGCACGTGGTATACGATTTGCCGGAGGGGATGCCGATCGGATGCGGCCATTTCGAGGGCCTTCAGGACGTGTTCGATCGCTTTCTCACCAGCTTTTATAGAGCTCTTGACGTTCGCTTCGTCGCCGAAGAGTTCATCGCCGCGGGCGAGAATGTCGTCGCGATCGGTCGTATCGAAGGCAAGACCCGAAAAGCAGCCGTGCCCGTCGATGTGCCCTTCGTCCACGTCTGGACAGTTCGTGAGGGGTATCTCCAACGGCTGCGTGCTTTCACCGACACAGCACTGCTAGCTCGTGCGCTGGCGAAGGACTGAACTGTTCCAGCGGAGCTTCAATCGCAATTTTCGTGCTGCAGGAGCATTGTCATCCATATTTATGGAGTGAACTCGACGTAAGGCTAAAAGAGTTTCGGAGGACTGAATTATGCGAGAAGCGATCGAGATAGGATATCAGGCGTTTGTTTCAGACGGTGGTGAGGAGTTCGGCGCGGTCCGGGCGGTTTCTCCGAACGGCCGACCTGAACTTGTGATCTACGTGGAGAATGCAGGGGAATTCGTTGTGCCACTCTCTGCAGTCGAGGCAGTACATTCGCAGAAGGTTATCTTGAACTGCGGCAAGCTGGAGCGGCGCCTTCGACGGGCGATCGGTCACGCACACGATGCCGAAGAGCCCAACGCTTGAACAGGCCAGCGAGTCATCTTGTACTGCAGGCAGATTTTTTGTTCCCCGGCGAAAAAGCTCGGCATTACGGTTGATCTCAGGGACGCTCCGACATCTATCGATAAATCGTCGACGGATTGCCATCGATCCCGCTGGCGTAGATGGTGCGCCGAAATAAGGTGTTAAGCTGAAACGGTAAACGATGAACACTTCATTCAGGAAGATTCAGTGGATCGTTGCCGGTGTGGCGTTGGCGTTGGCTGGCGCGCTGGTGGCTGGGTTTGTCGCCGATGACGGCGCGCAGCTAACAACCTTTGATAAGTGAGCTGCACCCACACCGAACACGCCCTACACAATGGTGTTCGTTGTTAAGCGCTCGGATCAGCGTGACCTAAAATAAAGGAAGAAACTCATGAGCCTCACACTAGAAATAAACGCGCATTAATCACCGGCGGCAGCCGCTGTATAGGCGCCGCCATTTTCAAACGTCGCGCGCGCGAAGGCGCCCACGTCGCAGTGACCTATGTCAGCAAGCCCCGCCAGGCCAACGAAACAGTGAAGGCAGCCCAAGGGTTTGGCGTGAAGGCGCTGGCGATCCAAGCCGACAATGCTGATGCCAAGGCGGTGGTTGCCGCTGTCGAGCGGACGGTAAGCGTACTCAGCGACGGTTGAATATCGATCGCATATGATCAAGTTCTTCCGCTTCTCCCCTTCCAGGTTGGCGCTTGTTTACATCGCCCTCAGTGTCTTCGTGCTTGCCTTGTTTGCAATTCCGCTCTGGTATGCCTGGCGCGCGAACATCTCGACCTTCAGGGCATATGTTCAGGGAGAGGACACGCAAAGACTGGTGGACATATTCCACAGGGAAGGCGCGAAGGGACTTGCTACCGCTATCGAGTCACTGGCGAGAAGCTTGCCCAGCGACGAAATCATGGTCTTCGCAGACGCGTCGAAACTGCGGCTCGCCGGCAATTTGACAGCGTGGCCAGCTGAGGTTCCCGACCCACCCGGAACGTACGGACTGGTGATAGGCCTGGGCGGCGGATCGACGATGCGGGTGGTTGCCTCGCATGTGAGTTTGCCGGGCGGATACCACCTCTTGATGGGCCGCGAGAGCGTCCGCTTCGAGTCGCTTGTCGAGCGCTTCTGGTCTGGGATTACCGGCGCTATGGTGATTGTTGTGGTACTGGGTGCTGTCATCGGGTGGTTGAGTCATCGTGCGCTTCTTTCCGAGGTGAATGAAATCAGCCGTACTGCGTCCGCCATCTTCGAAGGCGATCTCTCACGCCGCGTCGCAACACGAGGCGGATCTGACGAACTCGACACTCTCGCGCGAACAGTCAACGGCATGCTTGAGCAGCTTGCCAGGCAAAACGTGCAATTGGAGGGCGAAATCGCCGTGCGCCGACAGGCCCATCTCTGGTTCCTGGAGAGCATGGACCAGGTTAACCGGGCCATCCAGGGAACCAATGACCTCGAGCAGATGATGAGCGATGCGCTTGACGCAGTGATTGCGATCTTTAATTGCGATCGTGCGTGGCTGGTCTATCCCTGTGATCCGGAAGCTACGTCATGGAAAGTGCCGATGGAGCATGCTCGGCCGGAATTCCCCGGTCTCTTCGTCTTGGGACTTGATCTGCCCGTCGATTCGGAAATCGCGAAAGTGTTCCAAGCCGTCAGGGCTTCCAGCGGCCCCGTGCGATTCGGACCGGAATCGGAACATCCGTTGCCGGCAGAGGCGGCGAAGCGTTTCAGCATACAATCTATGATTGGCATGGCGATCTATCCCAAAGGGGATAAGCCCTACATGTTAGGGCTGCATCAGTGCTCTTACCCGCGAATCTGGACGCCGCAGGAAGAGCGGCTTTTCCAGGAGATCGGCCGGCGGTTGGAAGACGAGCTGACCAGCTTATTGATGTTTCGCAACTTGGGCGAAAGCGAGCGCAAACTGGAAGAGGCCCAGCGCCTCACACATGTCGGCTACTGGGAGCGCGACCCCGATACGGATCTCATCACCTGGTCGGACGAAACCTACCGCATCTTTGGGCTAGAACCCCAAGCACGGGCCTTAAACCTAGCTCAGTTGCCGGAACTGGTTCACCGCGAAGATAAGCAGATCGTGGTCGAAGCCGTGGCGGAGGCGCTTCGGGGGGGCCGGCGCTACGATGTTGAGTATCGAGTAGTCCGGCCCAACGGCGAAGTGCGTCTCGTCCACAGCCAGGGGGATGTGATTAGGGACGAGTCGGGCCGGCCCCGCCGCATGTTC
>DATDKN010000157.1:0-3725 GCA_036519995.1 Terrimicrobium sp.
CCTCTTCCGACCCAACGATAGATTTTCGCGGCATCCAGTCTGGTTGGCATCGTCAGCCACGCCGCCGCTGCATTGGTCTTCATAGTCTATCTTTGTTACAAAGATATTTCGGGCACTGAGTTTCAGGATTTCGCCGAAGTCATCCTCCCGTGATGGCGACCTGCTCTCGGACCGATGGCCTCCTTTTAAAGGCGCTGATGCTTACCTGAGGTGGACATCGGAAAACCCTGAATGCACCGCCACTCGTCATCTACTGCCATCCTACAGAACCGGCTTCGGTCGTAAGCGGCTGTAGCCGGTCAATGGCGGAAAAGGATGACCTATGTCTGAAGAAAGTTTACCCAGTTCGCCGATCACAGTGCATTCCGATGAAGAAGCAGAGATTGCGGCGCTTGCCTACCGCTTTTACTGCCAAGAGGGATGCCCGGAGGGCGAAGCACATGAACACTGGCTTCGCGCGGAGCAAGAGGTGCGTGGAAAAGCTCCGGCCGCGAATTCCGAAAGTTCGCCAGCCGAAGCTCCGGCCCCGAGTGCTCGGGCCGAGAATCCTCCGCTCGAAGAGTAAGTTTCCCGAGAATACCCTGCGAACGCCGTCCGCATCGCGAGGGGCTCGGCGCCGAAGTGGCTCGTGCGTTCAGGCCGGCCGGAAGTGAACGCGCGCTAGAAAACGCGATTTTTTGCGCGGTCTGCGTTGGTCGAGAAATACGTTGGCTCTTTGTCAGTCTCGGTGGCCGTCGCGGCGCGCTCGGCTTTTCTGTGATTCCGGAACGACAGCGCAAACGGCAGGCGGCCTGTGCATTCGTCCACCTAAAAGTGCTAGCGGCCAAAATACGGGATCACCCGGCGTTTCACGCTGCCCATTGATCGTGACAATTTATGGAGAGCAGAACAAGATGTGGGTCCCTATGAGCGACGTTCCGCCCACTGTCCCCGTCGAGAGCACTCTGGCCATCATCATGGGAGGGGGAGCCGGCACCCGACTCTTCCCGTTGACGAAAGAGAGAGCGAAGCCGGCTGTCCCGCTTGGTGGTAAATACCGCCTTGTCGATATCCCGATTAGCAACTGCCTGAATTCCGGGATTCGCAGCATATACGTGCTCACGCAGTTCAATAGCATGTCGCTGCATCAGCACATCACCTCGGCCTTCAAGTTCGACAACTTCACGCCAAGCTTCGTAGAGATTTTGGCTGCCCAGCAGACACCCGCGGGCTCCCATTGGTATCAGGGAACGGCCGACGCTGTGCGACAGAATTTGCGCTACTTCCTTGAGCGCCCGTTCGCCTATTACATCATCCTCAGCGGCGATCAACTCTACCGCATGGATTACCGAGACGTCCTGCGCCAGCACGTCGAAAGCAAGGCCGATCTGACCGTCGGGACGATACCGGTGGACCGAAAGGCGGCCACGGGCTTCGGGATCATGCATACTGATGACCAACGCAAGATCATCGAGTTCGTCGAGAAGCCAAAGGATCCCAAGATTCTGGACGACCTGCGAATTCCACCTGATCTCCTCCAAGCCATCGGCAAACCGTCGGACGCTGATCTTTATCAAGCCTCCATGGGAATCTACGTCTTCAAACGCGACGTTCTCGTCGAGTGCCTGGACAACAACTTCGCAGATTTCGGTAAGAATATCATCCCCGCCGCCATCGAGAAATACCGAGTTCAGGCCTATATCTTCCAGGGATATTGGGAAGACATTGGAACGATCGGCGCGTTCTTTGAGGCCAGCCTCAACCTGACCGATCGCGACACGAAATTCAGCTTCAACGAACCTGGTGCGCCGGTCTATACACATGCGCGCTTTCTGCCTGCGAGCATCGTGCGTTCCTCGAAGGTTGACCGCTCGTTGTTGTGCGACGGCTGCGTCATCGAGCGGGCCACCATTGACCACAGCATCATCGGAGTTCGCTCAATCATTGGCGAGGGGACGGTTCTCAAGAACGTGATCTTGATGGGAGCCGATCACTATGAAGCGGACCTGGGGGTCTACGGCGGCGGACCTCCACATGTCGGGATTGGACGGAACTGTAGTATCCAAAATGCGATCATCGACAAGAACGCGCGTATCGGCGACAACGTCGTCATCTCACCAGAGAACAAAGACAAGGAAATGACTGGTGAGGGCTTCTACGTCCGCGATGGGATCGTCGTAATTCCTAAGAATAGTGTGATCGTCTCGCACACGCGAATTTAGCGGGCTGCGACGAGGCCATCGCGTCCGGCTTACGCGCCGGCGGTGACTCCGCCCAGGTCGCGCCGAGGGGGCCAACCGCCGGCGAAGCCCTCGACTGTGGGAACAGTCGCGACAACTTCCCAAAACCTACATCTGCCCTAAACAAGATTCATCTGAACCAGGTCTCCTGGGGACCGTACCGGGAGCTCTTCTCCGGTGCGCACGAGGATCAACATGGAAGTAATTTTGTCGTTGGGCAGACCAATCAACGAGCCGAGGCTCTTCCTGTACAAGCTCATTTGCGCGCTGTAACTTTCCGCAAGCGGCCGCTCATCGGTTTTGAAATCATAAAGAGCCGCTGAGCGTGCCTGGCCGGCTTCATTTCGATAAATCACCACTCTATCGAAGATGCCGCTTATCCATTGTCCATCCACCACGACGTCGAACGCTTTTTCGCGCCAGAGAGAGCAAGGTCGTGTAGGCCGGGTAAACAGACGCGCCGCGGTGTTGGTCTGCAGAAATCTAGAGATCAGCGCTGCGCTGGCAGGCGACAGGTCTGCAAGATTTGGCAGACCTTGGTCCAGCCATGAGATCTTCGCGAGGACCTTGTGCACGTCCGAGCCAACGCTGCGAGCATGCGCGCGAGCGAAAAACGCCGCCGCGCTGATCGTCGCAGAATTCGCTTGGGACGGTAACAATGGCGTCGGCACGGCCCGATGATCGCCCACGACCAACGAGATCGTCTCGTCCACACAGCGTGTAATCTGGGGTTTCTTTCCGGCCAGATGCCAGTTCGGGTCTCCGAAGACAGACTCAGAGCGACCGAACGTCTCGTGCAGCAGGCGGTTGAAGTCTTTGCTCTGAGGTCCTCCCCGCAAGCGGCGGGCGAGAACATAGAGGGCGCGCTTTGCGCGAGTAACCGCAACATAGGAAAGGCAAAGGCCTTCATAAGATTCTTCGGCGGCTTGTCGCTCCCAAGCCTCACTAAGAATCGGGTCAAGAGCGCAAACTTTTGCTTGTGGAAGTTCAAGTCCCCACTGCACGGCTCCGTCCTCCCGATGATGAAGGTGCACCAAGTGGTCGCGGCGAGAAGAGAAAGAACGCCCATCGACCTCCGGGAGAACTACCATGTCAAAATCAAGTCCCTTGGCTGCATGTATCGTTAGCACTCGAATCGTCTTGCCCGCTGGACATTCGGAAAACTCAAATTCTCGTGCGAAGGAGATGAATTCATCCAATCCGGCGCGGCCTTGCCATGCCGAATCGAACTCTGAGGCCGCCACGAGCAATTCCTCGACCCGGGCGGCTGCGAACGGGTTCTCGGCGAGGTCAATTTTCTGAACGAGGTGAGCGAGAGCTCCATGAAATCCCGTTTCGCGAATTCGGCTTAGCGTCGACCGACGAAACAGATCAGGGTCGTCGCCCAGGAATATCGCCAAAGGAGTCATCTGCAGGTGCCCGTAGGAGAAGGCATCGTTCGGATGCGCGACGAATCGCAACAGCGCGAGGAGGGCCGCAGCGACATCGCTGTCCTGACAAGGGAAG
>DATDKN010000158.1:0-4070 GCA_036519995.1 Terrimicrobium sp.
ATTATCTGGCGCTGCTACAAGGCCGTTGGCCAACAGCGCACCGTCGAAACCCTCGATCGCCTGAAGGAGATGGGCTTCCGCTCGGCCACCAAGGCGGGCATCTCGATCGGAATCACCGACATGATCATCCCCCGGGAGAAATCCACTCAGCTCGAAAAGGCTTACCGGGAGATTGCCGAGGTCGAGAAGCAATACCGACGTGGCATCATTACCGATGGCGAGCGCAAGAACAAGGTGCAGGATATTTGGACGCACACTGGTGAGGAGCTCGCCAATGCGCTCTTCCGTACCCTTGAGTACAACGACGGTCGCAAAGACATGAACCCCGTCTTTATGATGGTGGATTCCGGGGCGCGCGGAAACCGCACGCAAGTAAAGCAGCTCGCCGGCATGCGTGGTCTCATGGCCAAGCCCTCGGGCGAAATCATTGAACGGCCGATTATTTCCAACTTCCGTGAGGGCCTCTCGGTGCTCGAGTATTTCATCTCGACTCACGGAGCGCGCAAGGGGTTGGCCGATACCGCTCTGAAGACAGCAGACTCCGGCTATCTCACTCGTAAACTGGTCGATGCTTCGCAAGATGTCATCATCACCGAAGACGATTGCGGGACCATCAACGGAATCATCGTTCGCCCGATCTACGAGGGCGACGAGGAGGTCGTCAGCCTTTCCACGCGGATCATCGGACGCACCAGCTGCGAGACCGTCAAAGATCCCGTAACCGGAAAAGCGGTCATTACTTCGGGCCAGATCGCCGACGAAGAAATCGCCGCCGCCCTCGAGAAGGTTGGCTTGGAACAGCTGAAAATCCGCTCCGCCTTGACCTGTGAGTCCAAGCGGGGCATTTGCGCCAAATGCTACGGACGCAACTTGGCGACTGGACTCCCCGTGAAGCTCGGCGAAGCGGTGGGAATCATCGCCGCGCAATCTATTGGCGAGCCTGGGACCCAGCTCACCATGCGGACGTTCCATGTCGGTGGCACGGCCAGCCAGACCTTCAAGCAGCCGATCATCAAGGCGAAAAATGAAGGCATTGTGCGCTTTAACGACCTGAAGGTCGTTGAGAGCACAGACAATAACTTCGTGGTGCTGAACAAGAACGGTACCGTCAGTGTGCATGCCCGCGATGGACGCGAACTCGAGAGTTACAACATCGTGATCGGTTCGGTCATTTCCATCGCCGACGGTGGGGTCGTCAAGAAGGGGGAAACCTTTATCCAGTGGGATCCCTACAACGTGCCGATCATCACCGAAAAGGCGGGCCGGATCGAATTCCGCGATATGATTCAGGGTGTGACGATTCGCAAGGAAGTCGATGAGGCCACCGGCGTCATGGGAACCGTCGTCATCGAGCACAAGGAGGACCTGCATCCGCAAATCGTCATTGTTGGCGAGAAGAAGGAGGTTTTCGCTAGCTATTCGATCCCAGCAGGAGCACACATCGAGGTCAAAGAGGCGCAGAAAGTGCCTGCCGGCACTCGCTTGGCGAGAACGCCGCGCAAGATCGCCAAGACAAAAGACATTACCGGCGGTCTGCCCCGCGTGGCGGAGCTGTTTGAAGCTCGTCGCCCGAAGGATGCGGCCGAGATTGCCAAAATCGATGGGGTTGTCGATATCGGTGGGACCGTCCGCGGTAAGCGCCGCGTGATTGTTACAGACCCAGACACCGGCGCCGAGGAGGAACATCTCATTCCCCTCTCCAAGCACGTCATTGTCTTCAAGGGCGATTTCGTGAAGAAAGGCCAGCAGCTCACAGAGGGGCCGGTCGTTCCACACGAGGTTCTCGATGTCTGTGGACCGCAGGAGCTCCAGGAACACCTGCTCAACGAAGTTCAGGAAGTCTATCGCTTGCAGGGCGTCGAAATTAATGACAAGCACATCGAGATCATCGTGCGACAGATGCTTCGGAAAGTGAAAATAACCGACCCTGGAGATACCAACCTTCTTTGGGGAGATCAGGTCGATCGGCTGGAGTTCGCTGCAGAAAACGAACGCGTCATAGAAAAAGGCGGCAAGCCCGCTGATGCCAGCCCTGTGCTGCTCGGCATCACAAAGGCTTCGCTGGAGACCGATAGCTTCATCTCGGCGGCATCCTTTCAGGATACCACGCGCGTCCTCACGGAAGCTGCAACCCTTGGCAAGGTCGACCGGCTTCGCGGATTCAAGGAAAACGTTATCATGGGTCATCTCATCCCGGCGGGGACCGGGTTCAAGAGAAATCGCGAGATTGAGATCGTCCACATCGGCGATGCCTTGCAGAGTGAGCCCGAGCCGCACAAGGCCGCGAGCTAGCCATGTCCTCGCCAAATCTTGAAATTATGACTGAACTCCTTGAAGCCGGGGTGCATTACGGCCACCAGACGAAGCGGTGGAACCCGAAAATGCGTGATTTCATTCTCGAAGAGAAGAACTCGATTTACATCATCGACCTGTCCATCACCCTAGAGCAACTCGCCAGGGCGGCTTCATACCTTGGTGAGGTGGTCAAGAACGGCGGCAAGATTCTCTTCGTCGGCACGAAGAAACAAGCGCAGGAAGCAGTCAGAGAGGCGGCGGAAGTTACGGGACAATTCTTCGTCAACCAGCGATGGCTGGGAGGCACCCTCACCAATCTCCAGACCATCAGGCGCAGTGTCGCCCGCCTGCGCGAATTTGAGGAACTCGAAAAAACTCCCGCCTTTTCTCGCATGAACAAGCAGGAGACCTCCGCCTTGCGACGCGAGGCTGCAAAGCTGCGCCGTAACCTCGAAGGATTGCTCAACATGGAGCAGTTGCCGGACGCGCTCGTGATTATCGACACCAATCGCGAAGAAATTGCCGTCGCCGAAGCATCTCGCCTGAAGATTCCTGTCGTGGCCATTGTTGACACCAATTGCGACCCCGAAAAAATCGATTATCCAATTGCGGGCAACGATGATGCCATCCGCTCCATTCGGGTGATCCTTCAGAAACTGGTCGATTCCATCGTCGAAGGACAGGGCGTGCGCGGCAAGAGCGAGACGGTTAACGAGCTCGCGGCCGTCGCCGAATAAGTTCCGAACTCTCGGAACTCGTCCTTAGCGGATCTTTCACAATTTATGCCCGATATTTCTCCAACCCTGGTTAAAGAACTTCGTGAAAAGACCAATGCAGGCATGATGGACTGCAAGCGAGCGCTCGATGAAACGAGCGGCGACATGGTCAAGGCCGAGGAGCTCCTCCGCAAAAAGGGCATCGCCAGCGCCGGCAAGAAGGCCTCACGAACCGCTCGAGAGGGAATCATTGCCTCCTACATCCACCTGCAGGGCAAAGTCGGCGTCCTGGTCGAAATAAACTGCGAGACGGATTTCGTTGCCAAGAACGATGTCTTTCGAGAGTTCGTGAAGGACATCACCCTCCACATTGCCGCTTCCCATCCCCTCTATGTTTCGCGCGACCAGGTTCCGGAGACTCTGGTCCAGGCGGAGCGGGAAATCTATGCCGCGCAGGTCACTGGCAAGCCAGCCAATATTGTGGACAAGATCGTTGATGGTAAGATCGACAAGTTCTTCAGCACGGTTTGCCTTCTCGAGCAGGCGTTCATCAAGAACCCGGATCTCACGATCAAGGATTTCGTCAACTCGAAGATTGCCGAGCTTGGCGAGAACATCGTCATCCGGCGCTTCACCCGCTATATGGTGGGGGAGGATCTAGACAGGTGATCGCCGATTTTGCCTTTTCTCTAGGCTTGGCGTATACTTTTTGAGCCTTCCCAGCACGATAGATTTCCCATGGAGTATCGCCATGATTGATCCGAACTATGCTAACCCCGAGGCTCTGGTAACAACCGAATGGGTCGCCTCACACCTAAATGAACCCAATACGAGAGTTGTTGAGAGCAACGAAGATATCCTTCTCTATGGCACCGGTCACATCCCTGGCGCCGTTCATATCGATTGGCGGGCGGACCTACAGGATCAAACCATGCGAGACTATATCTCGCCGGAAGCCTTTGCGGAGCTCTGCTCGAAGAACGGAATCACCAAGAATACGACGGTGATCTTTTACGGGGACAAGTCGAACTGGTGGTCATGCTACGCGCTCTGGGCATT
>DATDKN010000159.1:0-4130 GCA_036519995.1 Terrimicrobium sp.
AGGGGGTGATCGAGCGTGACGTCGCGATGACCACGTAACCGCGATCGCGATAGGCTCTGACAAGCGCTGCGCCGATACCCTGCGACGCACCGGTAATGACGGCAACTTTTCGTTCGGCTCCCATATCAAACATCCTTACAAGTGAGTTCGAGTACAAAGTTGCTGTGACTGACCGGTCCGAAGCCCGCCTAATTCGGTCGCGGGCATTTCTGTCGAAGCATTGCCTTGCGCTCGCCCGGGGCGAACATGAAACTTTCGCCCCATTTTTCGAGCGCGACAAGGACGGGAAGAAGCGCCCGTCCTTTCTGAGTGAGAACGTACTGCTGATAAACGCTCCCGTCAGAAGCCGGCGCGGTCTTCAAGATTCCGTGCTGAGTCAGGGTTCGGAGGCGGGCTGACAAGATGTTCTTGGCAAGTCCAAGACTCCTTTGAAATTCACCAAATCTGCTCACTCCCTCAAAAGCCTCCCGCACAATGAGCAAGGTCCACCAGTCTCCAACCGCGTCCAGAGCTCTACCGATCGGACATGCGGCTCTCATTTGGCTGGTTCGTCTGATCATCTTACTTAACCTCATGCACCGGACGACTTGAGTGACCAACGAGTTCGGCCAGCCGTTCGGCATGGCTTGGCTCCCTTCTTAGGCTAAAAAGGCGGATCGGTTCCTTGCGACCGCGCAGCACGTGCAAGCCTTCGTCGAGGAAAGCTTTGGCAAGTTCTAGGCTACCTTCTGCGAGCAGCGCCTGTACGAATTCATCGGTAACTAGCACCGAGGCATCGAGAGTCCGGCAATAGGCTTCAACGCGGCTTGCGATGTTCACGGTGTCCCCGATCAAGGTGAGCTCGAGCTGTTTTTCGCTGCCGACATCTCCCTGTATGACCTCGCCATAATGAATGCCGACGGCGATTCGGACGGCCTGCTCGTTACAACGGGCATGCTGCTGGTTCCAGCGTTCGATCGATTTGACGATCTCCAGGGCACACGCAGCCGCGTTTGTGGCATCTCGCAGGCTGGGCAAGGGCGGGCCGAAAAATGCCATCAGCCCGTCGCCCAGGAATTTGTCTATCGATCCGTGATGGGAGAAAACTGCCTCGCTCAGGAAGCGTAGCAGATCGCGCAGCATGCCGATGACAAGGGCTGGAGATTTGCCAGCGGAATACGCGGTAAAGCCGATCATATCGGCAAACAGAACCGCGGCGGGCTGGCTTCGCGCGAAGGAGAAAGGAATGTGAATACCGACAAGCTGATCGACAATTTTTGGCGAGAAGAAACGAGCGAGGTTTGCGCGTTCCCGCTCAACTTCCTTGATGCGTTGATTTGCCGAAAGGCTGCGGAGCACGAGGATCGTGGTAATCAGGATCGAAATCAGGCTCACCGCAGACCGCAACGGGGCGGCTCCATCCACGGCAAATCCGTGCACTACCACATAGCTGAGGACCGTAAGCAGTGCGCAGGCGGCCCCCGTGATCACAACGCCTTGGCGATGAAGATCATGGGCGGCAATCAAAACAACAATCACATACAGGGAAGCCACGGCAAACTGGAGAGACGATAACGTGTCAATAAGAAAAATTGCGCTGGCCAGCGCGGCCGCGACGAAAAGGGAAGGGGTGCGGATAAGATCGAACACCATCGGATTATCGGCTCCGTTCGCCCCATCAACGGTGAGGCACTTCTGCGCGGAAGGACTGTGCAGTTGCAGAGTCATCGGCCAATCTCCTCTACAAGGGATCTTCCCTTGGGGTTGCGTGCGCGATAGCGGCCAGGAGAGGTGCCGTAGTGTTTCTGAAACACCTTCGAAAAAGCCGCCCTCGTCGCATAACCAACACGGATTGCAATTCGGGAAATGGCGTCATCGGTGGATTCGAGCATGAGGGCAGCTTCCTCCATCCGACGCGAGACGAGGTAGCTATGCACGGGCTGTCCGACAAGCTTCGTAAAGCGGCCGGCGAAAGACGACCGGCTCAACCCCGCACATCGCCCTAGTTCGCGAAGGCTCCAGGGTCGTCCAGGCTGGTCGTGGATGAGTTGAAGCGCCTTGCCGATCTGTGGGTCTGCCACTGCACCCAGCCAGCCGCCTTTGCCAGGGCCGAGGGATTTGGCCCAGCTTCTCAGCACTTCTACGAACAGCACCTCTGTAATCCGTGCGAGCACGGCGCACTGGCCGGGGCGCTGAATGGCCGATTCAACTACGATACGCTGCAGGATCACCTCAAGCCAATCGTGATCGGGTCTTAGATGCAGGATGGGCGGAAGCAATTCCAGTGGATTGCTCCGTGACGGCCGCGCCAGCATGAAGTAGCCGCAGATTAACGTCGAAATAGGCTCTCCATCACCGCCGTGACGAACCACCCCCAGATGCGCCGGGCGCCGTTCAAGATCGAGCAGTGAGAGAGGCTTCGTCCGGCGGCCGGACCGGACGACATGGGGATCGCCGCGGGCGATGAGGATGAAATCACCGTCCTTAATACGCATCGCTCGCCCCTCCTGAAGTACGACGGTGGCCGAACCGCGACGGAGATAATGGAAGACGGCATCCTGAGCCTGGGGAAGCTCCACGTTCCACGGACGACCCAGCTCGTAGTGGAATAGCAAGGTCCCACTTAGGCGAACACGATTGATGACCTCGGTAAGAATGTCCATGTCTGCGGGCTACTCTTATCGTTACAAGATAGGCACGAACGAGAGATCGCGCAGGCACTTGATATCGGTACAACCAGCTGCGCTTTATGTGAGGTCTTAGCAACTCAATCGACGGGACATTGCAGTCGATCGCTGCATCAGGCGATCGATCATTCCGGGGACCAAACAGTGAAGGGCTCGGAGAAGCAACATCCCCGTGGGCAAAACCAGAGTTGATTGGTGCCTAGTCAAGGCGTTCAGGGAAGCACGTGCCACCTCCTCAGGTTTAAGAATAGGAATCCAGGATGGCGTTGTGGGGCGTCTCGTTTGGTGTTTGCTCCAATATTCCGTCTCGACGACTGAGGCCGCCACCAGAGTTGTCGTCAGGTTCGTTCCTTTCAAGTCCGCTCTCATCGCTTCGTGAAGCCCGCGCATGCCCCAGCGAGCGGCAGTACAGCCGGTCGCGCCAGGCCACGGAAGAAAGGCCCCGATAAAGGTCACGTTGCCTATCATGCCCGTCCCTCGGCGAAGCATTCCCGGCAAAAACGCGCGCGTGACGTAGAGAGCCGCGTGAAGAGGGGCTGCGATCATTTCGTCGATTTCAGCGTACGAACAATCCTCCAAATATGCCCATCGGCCGCCCCCTGCATTGTTGATCAGGACGTCCGGCACTCCTGCTTCAGCTGCAACTCGGAATCGGAGGCCTTCGATTTCGTTAGCATTCGTTAGGTTGCAAACGTATGCTTTTGAGCGCCCCCCCTCGCATCGAATCGAATGTTCGACTTCAGCCAGCTTGGCTGCATTTCTTCCGACCAGAACGCTGATGGCGCCGCGAGCGGCAGCTTCCCGTGCGATCGCGGCGCCAATTCCGGATGACGCTCCTGTCGTCAACACTACCTTGTCTCTTAGACTGGTCATTTTCATCAACTCTTTCTAACTTTTGTCTCCGCACTGTTCACTGTCACCCTGCTTAGCAGGGCGGCTCATGCGGCCAGCGCATCACCCAAATCCAAAACGCGCGAGGACTGCAGGCGGGTTTCAGGGGCTCAAACGCCTTCTGATCTCGGCGCTTACTTGGCGAAGCGCAGCCTGTACGCCCGCAACATTGTGAATCCCATTGAGCAGAACGAAATCGTGGATCATTCCGGAGTAGCGGCTAGAGATTACGTCAACACCAGCCTCCTTTAGCTTACGCGCATAGGCTTCGCCTTCGTCGCGGAGAGGGTCGTTCTCGGCGGTGATGACTAGTGCGGGCGGTAGGCCACGAAGTTGGTCGATGCTGGCCCGCATCGGAACGGCATAAGGATTGTGCCGCGATCTCTCATCCGGCGCGTAAATGTTCCAGCCGAACTCCATGAACGCACGCGCAAGAAAGCGGCCGCTTTGGAATTTGCGGTACGATTCCGTCTCGAAGTCCGTATCGGTTGCGGGAATAAGGAGCACCTGAAGGCGGATGGATGGACCACCACGGTCCTTCGCCATCAAAGTCAATGCGGCAGACATGTCGCC
>DATDKN010000160.1:0-5698 GCA_036519995.1 Terrimicrobium sp.
TAGTGCCTCAGAGGATCCCTGCGACAAGAACGTGTATCGTGGTCCGTCAGCCGGCTCGGAACCAGAGGTTAGAAATGTCGTCTGGCTACTTGACACGTTTCCGCGAATTCGTTGGCATCTGGACGTGCACAGCGCGGTCCCCGTCATTCTGCACGGCTGGGGTAGTGACCAGAATCAGACGATAGAGCCAAAGCAGTCCTTTCTCAATAGTGCCTTCGACGGAGCCCGCGGCCGGCTGAACGATCTTGAATATGGGGAGTACATCGCGCCGGATGATCTTGAGATGGTAGAAACACTTAGCACCCGAATGAACGACGCCGTGAAAACAGTTCGCGGTAGTAACTACGGTGTCGAGCAAGCATATGGGCTTTATCCGACGTCAGGCGCGAGCGACGACTATGCATTCAGTCGCCATTTTGCCGATCCGGCAAAGACCAAGGTCTATGGCTTTACTATTGAATGTGGTGACAGCTTTCAACCTCCTTGGTCTGAAGCAGAAGAGGTCATTCGTGAAGTGTCAGCTGGTTTGATTGCGTTTTGTCTCGGAGCTGCCGGCGAATGATCATTGCTTCAATTAGGCAAGCGGCTCGCGCGAGTATAATATTTGCTTTGGACTGAACTTCGCTTATGCAGCGATACAGGAAGTTGCCGACCAAACCGAGAGTGCTTGTTGAACCGCATGCGGGCGAGGCCGATCGTTTCGCCAGCCACCTTTCTGGTTGGCCGCTTGGCATTTTAACCACGTATGTCTACTCTCGGACCTATCCGGCAGCCGGCAGACTCCATTTACTCCGCCTAAACAAATATCATCTATAACACTATGAGTAACAACGAAGAGAACTACTACTGCATGTGCCCCGGGATCGAGAGCCTAACCGGTGCAGATCGTGCAAAAGCGCAAGGAACGAAAGCCGCACTGCTTAGCGGATCGAAATGGACTCCCGGATCGACCGTCACCGTAAAGTTCCTCGGCGGCAGCCCCGCCCTGCAGGAGCGCGTGAAGAATGTCGCATTGGTCTGGACCACCATCGCGAATCTGAGGTTCGATTTCGTCCAGGAGGGCGACGCCGATATCCGGATTGCCTTCCAACAGGGTCGAGGATCCTGGTCATACCTGGGCACAGTCGCGCGGCAGATCGACGCGAGCGAGCCGACAATGAACTATGGGTGGTTGACAGATGACTCCACGGACGACCAGGTGAGGCGAGTGGTGCTGCACGAGTTTGGTCATGCGCTCGGGTTGATCCACGAACACCAAAACCCGAATCGCGCCATCCAGTGGAACCGCGATGCCGTGATTAACGACCTGCAACGCCCGCCGAATAACTGGGATCTCGAAACAATTGAGAACAACATGTTCAGGAAGTACGATCCCGCCTCGGTTCACAGCTCACCAGTGGACGCCGAGTCGATCATGATGTATCCCATTCCCCTCGCGTGGACGCTGGACGGCTTCTCGGCCGGCCTCAATACCAACCTCACGGAAACGGACAAGCAGATTGTCCGGGAGGCCTATTCGTAGCCGAAAAGCTCTCGAACGAGAATAACGCTGCTATGGCCGCGGACGACTACGCGATCGTCGTCGGTATTACAAAGTATCCTGGCCTGGGAGTCTCACCGGACGACCCGGCGGACCTAAAAGGTTCCGAACGGGACGCACTCGAGGTCGCGAACTGGCTCAAGGCGAAGGATGGTGGCGATCTGCCGGACGATCCGCATCACGTCAATTTGATTTGCACCTCCGACTTTCAGGGTGAGCCCACAGCCACGAAGGGCGAGCCACAGCAGCAGCGATTGCGTGACGCATTCGACGCGCTCGTGCAGGCCGGCAAAGAGAAGCCGCGAGCCTCCCGCGACGACCCGATGCTCGGACGCCGGCTTTACATATATATGTCAGGCCACGGCTTTTCGCCGAGCCGCTATCGTGGAGCCCTCTATGTCGCGAATGCGACTCCAGACAACGGCTGGCATTCCTATGCCTCGGGTTGGCTGGAGTGGTTCCAAGACAACTTCTACTTCAAAGAGTACGTTCTTTGGATGGATTGCTGCATGGACCGTGAGTTCGGCATCGATCCGGAAAATATCATGAAGAAGACCGCACGGTTCGGCCGAATGGGAGGCACGTTCATCGCATTCGCCGCTCCACGGCAGTTCAAGACGGTTGAGCGGCCGATCAAGGTAAAAGACGGAGAGATTCACGGGGTCTTTACCTGGGCGCTGATGGAGGGCTTAAAGGGAGGGGCGGTCGATTCCGAAGGTCAAATCACCGGGCGAAGCCTGGCTGACTACCTCCTCAATGGGATGTCGGCTTATCTGACAGAGGACGACCTGAAAAATCCGACGATCGCCAAGGAGCCGGAGGTGGTGAAAGCCGACCGGACGCTGATCTTTGCGACCGGACGGCAGAAGCAGAGCACCTCCGTAATTTTGACATTTCCAGCGGAGGCAGTTGGAAAGCAAGCGACATTGTGGGGCGGCCTGCCGGCCGTCTCGCACAACTTCCCAGTGCAGCCGGAGGTGAACCGCAAGCTCGAGAACGGTTTGTATGTGGTCGCAGTGCCTGAGCTTCACCTGCGACACGGTTTCGAAGTTACCGGCCTGCAGAGCCATTTGGTTCAAGTCAGCGGCAAAGGCGCGCCGGTTGCGCCGGCCGGCCCTGACGACAACTTCGTCTTGACCGTGAATCCACATCAGCCCACGGCAGAGATATTTCTGATCGACCAGACACTGAGGAAACAGGCGCAATCGCGAGGAATCTTGACGGCGGGATTTCCCTTCGGGGTGTATAAACTCAAGATCCGTGTGGGACACACGGTGACCGAATCGCTCATCTTGCTAGATCAGGATTTAGATTTCTCGACGGTCCAAGAGGATCTCGAGGGCTTTGCGGCGCTCTCGGATCCTCTCGCTGATCTCTCGATGGCGTCAGCGGCAGTCACTTCCGCCGCTCCGCTGCCCGGCACCGGATTGACGCGTGAAGCCCACCGAGGTGTGCTCGAGGCCTGGAAAAGCGGGTTGCCGGTCCCTCGCGGTTCTGGATCCGGCAGTCCGCCACCCTCGGCCGAGATTCGCCTAATGGCCCGCATCTGGAGCAGTCAGCAAGGCACTCTTCGGCAAGTTCGCCCCTGGCAAGGGACCGAGTTGCTTGATTCAGGTGATCAGGTCGTTCGTGCGCTCAAGGATTTGCCCGAACAGTCCGCCGATGGCGACCCCTACGTAGAGGACCAGGTTCCCGTCGCACCAGGAACCTACTTCGTGCGCTACCCTCATGAGCGAGATAGAACGTTAGCGGGCGCGCTCACGGTCCCTAAAGGTTGGACAGTGGAGCTCTTCCTGCTGGCCCTCGGCGGCGGCACGACCGCCGCGGGTATTCGTTTCAACCGCATGACGGTGCTGATGAGGCGGGTGGGCGACAGCCAGCGCGACGTTGCGTTCGAGCAAACGCTCGAGTCGGCCCGCATCGCCATGGTCAACGAGCGGCGAGTTCTAAATCGCGAGCTCGAAGAGATTCTCGTGCGCAACTTTCAGAATCCGATCGCTGGGATTTTGGGTGGACATCTTTTACTGCAAGAGGAACGCCGCCGCCCCGGCCCATCGTCCAAGCTCGATCTGTTGGACGGCGTGGTCACAAATCTCCGCACGCTGGTGGGGGATGAGCATCCCGATGTGGAAGCGCTCTCGCTGTCCTGTCCGACGGCAAGCCTACGCGCGAGCAAGCCTTTTCCACAACCGCCACTCTTTGCCCGTAGCTGGGAGCTTATCGTCGAGGCAAGCCAGACGCAGCCTGAGTTGCTGCCGATTGAGCTGTGGGAGCGCGTCCGCGCGGTCGTTCCAGTAAGCGGCTATTTCGTTTGGGGCTACGATGAAAGATCGAAACAGGCTCGCACCAAGCAATTGAAGAGCTGGCTGAAAACCGCCTCCAAACAAATCGCCAAAGCGGACGATCCGAGCGAGCCCTTCGACGTGGCCAGCGCATCTTTCGGTGGCGCGGCGTCCACGGCAGCTCCCGACAGCGCGACCGCGCACGGAGATCAGCGAACAATGATTTCCACTTTCGCGAAACAACTGCGAGTCCCTCCGCAGGCCTTGGCATCGCTCTTGACTGAAGCGGGCTCGTTTGACGAGTGAGCGGCGACTCGCCGGAATCAGTCGCGGCTTGCCTGGAGAAAGGCGCGCTGCGTCTGTTCGGGATGATGCGCGTCAGTTTCCAACGGTGCTCCGTCCCGGCCAAAGGCATTCACCGCATCCCGATACGCAGCCTCGGGATGCTGCCGGTCGCCTGCGACCAGGAGGGAACTTTTTGTGTGCCCGTCGCCGATCAAGAATCGTTTTGGTTGGGCCTGAGCACGGAAAAGACTGGCGGCTCGTTCCGACTCTTCGCGCAAATGAGAGATAAGCATCGGCTCAATGTCCATTCGGGGCGACCGGCCGCTGAGGATGCCGACTCGGCGTTCCACCTCTCCGGCTTTGGCGCGATATACGGCATACCGCGAGATGCCGAAAGCTGGTGGAGCTTTCGACGTGTGGCGGCCGAGCCAATGCGCGCCTGCGAGTGGCTCATTTTTGCCGAACCGAAGTCTACTCCACTCGAGAAAACGCTTGTGCAGGCAAGCATCCTGCTTGTCAGCTACGAGACATACACGCAGCGTACTCGCCAGCCAGCGCCTGCGCCGCTCGATCCCAGCACCAGCTACGGAGGGTGGCTGCTGCCTTAGAGCTAGAGACTCGCGGCTATGCAACAGCAGGGTCGGGACAAGTCTCGCAGCGAGAGCCGATGCTGACATGAAGATAAACGCGGAGCCCACCGGGCTCGAATACGTAAATTCTACAGAGTCAAGTTGCCAACGCGGAGTCCGGGACAGTTCTCGCTGGACTTCCTCGGAAGCAGCGTTGATGTGATCAGTATAACGAAGTAGTCCCGAGCCACGCCCCTTTTGAACCTCACTAGCCCCGATCGTGTGATGCTTTTAAACCCGTGTCTCAGCACGGGCGGCAGCCGGCTGTTCTACCTTGGTGGCGCATCCGACCATTAGCGAAAGGGAAACGCCCGCGAGTGTTCTGGAGCAAACACTCGGACCGACCAAACCATACCACCTTCAACATTAGGAGCGATTGAGATTGCGGTGGGGTTTTAAAGAACGAAGTCAATCTCGTGGGGTTGACTTCCTTTTTTATGCGCGTCGTTGATTTAAAGGAGGACGTTTGAAATGGCCGAACCGATCTATAAATTCTTCACGGTGAGGTTTCTCGAGGCTTGGTATCACTTGTCTGAAGAAGAGCAAAACGGTCTTGAAGGCAAGCTTGACACAGCCCTTGAAAGTGTCGGTGCCAAGAGGCTCATCTTATGTGACTCAAGGTGGTCAACGGACGAATGGGCGTTTGCAGGAGTCGAGGAGTTCCCTAACATAGAGGCAGTCCAGAAGTACATGGCAGCCCTTAACGAATTAAACTGGTTCCGATACGTTGAGGGTAGGAATGTGCTGGGCATTAAATTGGAAGAGTAATCCTTTCGCTTTGATCGCTAGATCACGTATCGTGTAAATACACGATATGACAGCCCAATAGACGCTCGGCTGCGTAAAAACGTAGCTTCTCCGACGTGGAAAAACGCCGACCGTTGCGCCGCCAACCGAATGTGACTACTTCGGCTCGATTTTTTCTTTGTGCAGGACTCGCCATTCGTTAAACGACACCATCG
>DATDKN010000161.1:0-4456 GCA_036519995.1 Terrimicrobium sp.
GTCTTGCTTGAACCACGCGGAGCCCTGAATGTAGACGACCAAAGGAAAAAGACACTCCTCTCCCTCACGTTGTCTTGGCTCGAGGATGTGAAGGTGGAGCGGGATGCCCGACTTGTTGCATAGAGGACGTTCGCGTGCAGCTTGCACGACGGGTCGCTCGCGTCGGCTTTGATTGTCAGTACGCCCGGGGCGCCCGCAGTGCTCTCCGGAAAGCTCTCCCAATTGCTGGGCTTTGGTTCCACTATCATCGGTTGATCAACTTGTCCGAAGGCACTCCCACACACGGACAGCGCGGAAATTACCGAGAACATTGCTAAATAAAATACTTTCATCTTCAAGGGCGCTCCCCTCGAGACCGAACGGAATCCTCGCCGGATCGGGTTAAACACGAAGCCGAACGGCCGACTCATGAAAGTGAGTCCGAATCGCCCAAGCTCGAAGTTTTGCTCCCTCGGGTTTGCAGACACCGGCAAATGAGGAACCGCGACGGGTCGCCGCGCAAAGTCCGGTGGACGCAGAGATTTGACAATAGTTGACAATGTCATCTTAGTAGATTATAACGTTGATAATATCAACATAAAATATCCCCCTGAGCTTGGTTCATCCGAATTATGGTCTGGCCGTGGCCCAAACGATCCCCTCGGCGCTTACGTCGGCATTGAAAATAGAACTTTTCCAGGCGGTTGACTCTGTTGAGAATGTCTACATGACCCGCCTGAACGTCGCTCACGTCAAGAAAAAGACCGGGCCGCTGGCCGATGACGTCTTTGCGTCCATCCACACCATCATGCATCTGTTCCGTGCGGAGCAGTACCGGGTGCTCCGGAAGGGAGGCTACGATCTGACGCACATGGAGGGGAAAATCCTCGGCTTTTTCATTCGGCACCCTGGCGAGACTCTGCGAGATCTAGTCGGCCATTTGAAGCAAGACAAGGGACAGCTCGCCCGGTTGATCCGAAGCCTCAAGGATCAGGGTCTGCTCGAGACGCAAGCTGGGGCCCGAGATCGTCGAAGTGTTCCGCTCCACGCAACTCGCGAAGGCCGCCGCATCCATCAAATCTTGCAGCGACAAGTTCGAAGGCTTTCGGAACTTGCCGTCAAGGGCTTGGACCCAGAGGAGCGTTACCAGCTGGTCACCCTCCTGGATGAAGTTCAATCCAATCTCGAACGCGTCCGGGATGCTTCGTCGAACGCACGACGCTCAGCGTGAGGTCAGAGACGGAGAGTTCGGGAATGCGAAAGGCGAACATCCCCCGATGTGTTCCTTGAAAGCGCCGTCGGATTTTCCACCTCGTTCATGCGAAACGGCGTGCGCACGCGGTTACCGCCGCTACACATCGTCGCCGATGTAGCGGCGGTGTCCCCCTCCGCCGAGCTCGATGCGTGCACCGCAGCTATACGGCGCCTCCTGTAGTTGCATTACAGCAAAGTTGAAGTTTGTGATCATGTCTGCATGACAGGCTCCGCTGTCGGAATAGCCGCTCGCTCCTCGGCGACTGGGGTCCCGTACGTAAAGAAGGAATCAGGCAGCGGCGAACCCGTCCAGACCGCAGCATCTGGGAACTCCGAGGCCTTCCAGACCACGGGTCTCCAGGCAGGATCGAAAATCATGTAGCCCGGATCTCCCATAAGCTCGATGCGATTACCTCCTGGCTCCAGAATGTAAACGAACGTGGCTCCCCCAATGCCATGCCGGCCGGGTCCGGTTTCTACCATCAGGGCGGCCTCTCTTGCGAGTTCCGCGACATCAAAGACGTGCTGCACCGAGGTGTAGTGAAAGCAGACATGGTGGAGTCGTCCACGCATATGAGTTGGCTCTGGCACCATGGCGATATCGTGCGACAGATTGGTAACGCTCAGAAAGCTTGCCAGAATCGAGCCGTCCTCCTCGACCACCCGTTCACGTTCGCGAAATCCGAGAATATCGACCAGGAAGTCGCGAATACCCTCGCGCTTGGCGGCGAGCAGGTTGACGTGGTCGATACGACGAACTGGTATGCCGGTCGCTGGACGCTTCTGCGGACGATTCCGCAACAGCGTCTCCTTCCCAGCCGGCGGAGCGACGTAGTCGACCTCCCAGAATAGCTCCATGCGGTGACCCTCTGGGGTCTCAAACTGGTAGGCGCGGCCATGTCCCAGGTCGCCATCGATCCAGCCTCTCCCGAGCCCGCTTGCCTCGATTGCTGTGACCCGCCTCTGCAGCGCCTGTGGGGTTCGGACGCGCCACGCGACATGCCCGAGTCCTGCGCGCCGAGCTTTGGTGACCTTCAGCGAGTGATGATACTGCTCTTCATAGCCGCGCAGGTAGGCCGAGTGAGCCGAGCGCTCAGTTTCCTCCAACCCGAGCAGGTCCTTGAAGAAACCCAACGTTTCCTCCAGATCGGGAGTCAGAAGTTCGACATGCGCCAAATGTGCTATGTCGAAGATCGGTTCATTCACGTTTGATGATTTCTCGCCGTTTGAAATACAGCCTAAAGGTTTCATTCTTCCTCTTCTTTCTCATTTCGCGTGACCCCCATGGCCACAAGCGTATCTTTAGGTGTTACTCACGGATTGGAGTGTCCCGAGTTTCACGAATTCAAAAAATACTTTGATATTTGCTGGCAACGCATCCAACGCACCAAGTCGAAGCCGGAACGTTTTCAACGCCCCTCATTGCCCGACTGATTGCGCTTCAAAATTGGCATGAAGGTGATAACCAGTGCCGAGGGGGGCTGAAAGTTGCAGGCCAACGAGATCTCACTCGGCGACGATCAATACAGATTCCATACGACTCGGTGGAGTGTCGTAGTGCTTTCCGCCCAGAGCAAGGTTCCCGGTTTCCAGACAGCGCTCAGTGATCTCTACCGAGTCTATTGGTATCCCCTTTACGCCTATGTCCGGCGCTGGGATCACTCCCCGGAAGAAGCGCAGGATCTCACGCAAGGATTTTTCCTGCATTTACTCGAGCACAAGACGCTCGAGCGCGCCGATCCGCTGAAGGGGAAGTTTCGGTCGTTCTTACTTGGATCGTTGCAAAACTATCTTTCAAGTGAGGCAGAGCGAGCCCGCTGCCTGAAGAGGGGCGGAGGAGTGGAGTTTGTCCCTCTCGATCTCCAAAATGCCGAAAACCGCTACCGGCTCGAACCGATCGAAGCGTTGACTCCGGAGAAAGTATTCGCCGCTCGCTGGGCCGTAGCGCTGCTAAGCGAGGCAATGAACCGCCTACGCCAAGAATATGCGACCCCAAAGAAAGCTGCCATCCTCGAGGTGCTCAAAGTTTTTTTAGATGTTGCCAACAGCAAAGCCCCGCCTTCATACGAGGAAGCCGCCGCCACGCTACAGGTCAGCGTCGGTTCGGTAAAGACGATGATCCATCGCTTGCGCAAGGAGTATGCATTGCTGGTCCGTGAGCAGATCGAACGCACCGTCTCGGACCCTCAGGAGGTCGATGCCGAGATTCATGAGCTCTGCGAAGCTTTGGTGGCCGCTGAAGGATGGGTAATGCCGTGAATCGCGATTCTCAGAGGGCTGTTGATCGCACAGATGAGCCGGCAGAATTGCTGCGAGAAATTCGATCTTGCCCGGTCTGCGGAGCGAATTTCTCCGCCACTAAAGAAAATGAGTTGTGTCCCGTTTGCCTTCTGCGCGACGCTCTCATTGGCGGCGCGGAGTCGACTAAGTCTCCTTCGGAAGATGTCACCAGTGCGACTGCGAAGCATGCATCGCGCCGCTTCGAGCATTACGAAGTAGCGCTCGGCGAGGACGGCCGCCCGCTCGAGTTGGGTCGCGGTGCGATGGGCGTTACCTACAAGGCAATCGACGTCGATCTTCAGTGTCCCGTGACTTTGAAAGTGATTAGCGAAAAATATCTTGGTGACGAGGCGGCGCGGTCAAGATTTCTGCGCGAAGCCCGTGCCGCCGCCAGCGTGCGTCATCCCAACGTGGCCTCTGTCTTCCACCTTGGGAGAAGACGGCGCGATTACTTCTACGCGATGGAGTTTGTCGAGGGAGAAACTCTCGATAACCTCATCAAGCGCTCGGGACGGCTTGACGTGAAACTGGCCTTGGAAATTACGAGGCAAGTCGCCTCGGGTTTGGCGGCGGTGCACAAAAGGAGCCTGGTTCACCGCGATATCAAACCGAGCAATATCATGGTGAGCTTTGAGGAAGAGGGATCTGTGACCGCCAAGATTATTGATCTGGGCTTAGCGAAGGTAGCCGATGAATCCGGTGCGCAAACCACGATCTCAGCGAGCGGCGCTTTTGCCGGCACACCGGAGTACGCCAGTCCAGAACAAATTATCGGAGGAGAGGTGGACATCCGTTCGGATCTCTACTCGCTAGGGGTTTCGCTCTGGCAGATGCTCACCGGTCAAGTGCCCTTTCGGGGTACTGCCGTCGGAGTGATGTCTCAACACCAGCACGCTGCCTTGCCACTTGAGAAACTTCAAGGCATTCCGCAGCCAGTCGTCAG
>DATDKN010000162.1:0-5352 GCA_036519995.1 Terrimicrobium sp.
AGCTGCATTCCGAAGGCGCTTACCCTGCTCCCCTTTGGAAGTAGAGAAAAAGAAGTCTGACGACGGCTGGCGAACCAGCGGACAATTCTGCGATGCCCCGCGCGCGATATCCCGCGCTTGATCAGGCGCAACTCTACGGGATTCTCGATCTCGCGTATGTCAGCGAGCGAGAAGCTCTCGATGTAGCTGGCGACATCGTTTCCGGCGGAGTTCAAGTCCTGCAGTTGCGCGCGAAGAACCAAACGTCCGAGACAATCCTTCCTCTTGCCTGCGAACTGTCAGCCTTGTGTCGCGCAAGCGGGACTCCCTTCATCGTGAACGACCATCCGTCTTTGGTGCCGAAGTGCCATGCGCAGGGAGCGCATGTCGGCCAGGATGATCTCAGCGTCGCTGAGGCCCGCAAACTCGCCGGCGACGATGCGATCATCGGAAAGTCCACCCACAGTCTGGCGCAGGCCCGGGCCGCCCTGCAGGAACAGCCCGACTATATCGGCTTCGGTCCACTGTTTGCTACCCGGACGAAGCCAGATTACGCACCCATCGGCATAGATGAAGTCCGTCGCGTTCAAGAGGAGGTCAGCATACCAGTCTTCTGCATCGGCGGAATCAATCTAGGCAACCTTCGCAAAGTAGTGGCAGCAGGCGCCCGCCGAGTGGTCATCGTTTCGGGCATTCTCCAGGCCAAAAATCCGCAAACCTACTGCGAGGAATGCCGGCGTATCCTCAATTCGGCTAATCCCTCCGAAAACTCGTTATGGAAATTATAGCGGCGTTGGCACGTCCGCAGGCGCTACGCGCCAGCATTGCGGGAGAGTCTTCATCGCCGAGGGTATTTGTTCGGCGGTAGGGACACTGCCGCTACATCTTTGCGCAGCGCATCCCTTTATTTGCTGCCGGCGTCTAACTCGTCTGTGGAACCCACCCGAGGGCGATGAGACGGACCGAAACCCCCGCCCGAGCCGGCTTGACTTCGACCACTTCAATCTTCGGTTCGGTGGCGGCCAGGGCGGCGCTCTCCGCTTCGACTTCGTTTTCCATCTCGGCAATCTGCTTGCGGATCGCTTCTGCATTCTGTTCGGCCGTGGCGGCCTCCGAGCCTTCCTGCATGGTTCGGCCGACTCCACGTGCCGCCGTCGCCGCCTTGCTAACGGTTGCGGAACTTAGAGTTTTGCGACCGAGAATCGCTCCCAAGAGAGTTGAGCCTACAGAAATCGCGGTTTGAATCCGGGCCTGAGAAGCCTGTTCTTTTTGTTTGGCGACCGCCGCCTCGGCACGCCCAAGTCGAGCCTGCAAGGCGGCCAATTTGGGGGCGTATTTCTTCCGCATCATTTCCACCGCAGCATCGCGGCTTTCGCGTGCGGCAAGCGCGATCGAGGCCTTGAACCCGGCCTCGCTTTCACTTGGCTTGGCAACCACCTTCAAGGAGGGGCAGCGGAAGATTTTCAGTCGCTGCGTCGCGAGAACTCCTTGAAGGAAGTCTTTCTGCCAATTGGCGTAGTTCTTTGGTTGTGACGCGGTGTTGGGAAGATCCGAAAACCGCGCGTCATCAGCGGGCTCTTTTTCAAGTTCAGTCGGATCGACATCGCAGACCTCGGTCCACTGAGCACCAGAGATGCCATCGGGAAAAGGCGCCTGGAGCAAGGCATCGCGGGTCTGGTCGATACCGAGTTTCGCATCCGCGAAGCGAATCGTCGCAGCGCCAATTAGCCGCGGCTGATAGATAACTGGGCCGGCGTCTCGAGAAGGAAAGAAGACTTCTTTGATCCCGGGTGGTATCGCCGGACGCTTCGCGCCAGTGAGAATTTCGCGGTGGGATTCAGCAGCAAGAGGCATCGCCTGCTTCCGGCTAGTCATGAGCGTCTTGATCTGATCCCTGGTGAGGGGACCACGCAGGTAGCTCATCGCCCAGCGCGTTTCAAAGACGACGGGAGCATCATCATGGACGTTGTTCATCAGGAAGATGCGATTACCCAAGGCTGCTAGCAGCGCCTCCATTCCGCCGCGATCGAATCCCTTTTGGCCCGCTGTCGCGCCTTGCAAGCCGTCAAGCATGCGTGCCTTATCTCGTTCCGTTTGTAGTCGGCCGATAAACCACGTGCCCGCATTCGACAACGCCTTGTAGTCAAGGTCCACCGGATTTTGCGTAGCGAGCACAACGCCGACACCAAATGCCCGCGCTTGCTTGAGCAGCGTTAGCAATGGAAGTTTCGAAGGCGGGTTTGCTGTTGGAGGAAGATATCCAAAGATCTCATCCATGTAGACGATCGCCCGCAGGCTGGTGGTGCCGGATTGAGCGCGCGTCCAGAACACAACTTCATTCAGCAGCAGCGACACGAAGAACATGCGCTCTTCGTCACCCAGATGAGCAATGGAAAAGATCGCCAATCGCGGTTTGCCTTCGGACGTGTAAAGAAACTTTGCTGCATCGAGGGGATCCCCCTGGCGCCAGATCGCAAACGACGGCGCCGCCAGCAGGTTGTTGATCGCCATTATGAAGGCAAAACGATCCTTGGCCGGGTAAAATGTTTCCAGATCGAGAACTCCGACCTTGGAAAACGGCGGGTTCTGAATGCGTTCGATCAGAGTCGGTAGATCGAGGGTCCGACCATGCTCCCATTCGTGCGATACGAGTGCCGCCAGAAGAATGTACTCGCGGCTCTTCAGGGGATCGGTGTCGAGGTTGAGTAAGCCAAGAAGGCTGCTCGCGATGGTTTGCGCGCGCTCGGCACGCGCTTCGGCATCGTCAGAAGGCGGCGCCTCGAATGAAGCGAGCACATTAACCGGCATGCCACTGCTACTGCCCGGGGTATAGATGACCATCTCCACCTTCTCACGCAATGCCCGGATGCGCTCCGGCGTTTGCCCCCAGGCAGCCAGGCCCTGGCGCCACGTTTTCGCTTGCTCCTCGGCGTAGGCAGCAGGCTCCAAGCCTTTTCGCTGGGCTTCCTCGGCGTTCACCCACGGCTGAAAATCCTCTCCGCGCAATTCGGGAAAGGTGAGAAGCAGATTCCCGAGGTCTCCCTTGGGATCCACGACAATGGCAGGGATTCCATCCAGGGCGGCTTCTTCAAGAAGGGCCAGACAAAGACCGGTCTTCCCGCTACCAGTCATCCCGACGCAGACGGCGTGGGTGACGAGATCACGCGAATCGTAGAGGACAGGAACGTCGCCCGAAGTGCGCGTCGCCACATCGTAAGAGCGCCCTAGATAGAAGACGCCCAGCTTTTCGAAGACCGACGAATCAAGCGGCACGATCGGAGCTTATTCGGTCTGAAAGCAGTTGGCGAGAAATCGTCTTGCAGAAAGTGGCATTCCAGGAATGCTCACTTAGATGCGACCTTCTTACTCCATGCTGCCAGTGATTCTCGCTCTGGCCTTGACAAGCGCGTTCGCCCAGGAGGCTCAGCGAGAATACATTGTCCTGAGTGGTGGACCCTCCCTCGTGGAATGGGAACGTTACAAGGCAGAACCGCACGACAGGTGGTGGGGCAACTTCATTCGGTCTGCGCGGGTTCGAATTGAACAGTTACGTCAGCAGCATGGTCCGACTGCGCGCATTACCTGGCTGGTCTATAAGCCCGGCTATGTCCGCCGCGCTCAACGTCAAGATCAGGCAGACTTGATTGGCAATATCGCCAGCGTGCGAGACAAATACGGCGTGAACCTCGTTTTCTTCAGCGACACGTCGCAGCTGATAAACTACCTCAACAATGGGCAACCGCGTAGTCGGATTAAGATCGGCAGCTTCGATTTCTATGGTCACTCAAACAAGGCGTGCTTCATGTTCGACTACAGCAATGAGATCGATAGCGCATCAAAGGTCTGGCTGCACGAGAACGAGTTGAAGAGAATTCATCGCGGCATCTTCGCTCACAATGCAGTCGTGAAGAGTTGGGGATGCCACACCGGTGAGAGCATGAGTAAGTTTTGGCGACAGGCAACCGGCAAGAGAATGATCGGCGCCATCGGAAAGACCGACTATGCCAAGTGCCCTACCAATGGCTGGATTCCTCAGCTCAGCCCCGGCGCGCGCTGGGGAGGATAAGAGACGGGATCGCGTTACAGCGTCGGCGCAGTGCGCACCTTGCTCTCCCAACGTGTCAGCAGGTGAATGACGACATTCGTCCCAAACTTAAAGCACGCTGAAAGGGCCGCCGGATCTATGTTGCGCAGGTAGACGTCTCGCCGATCATAAATGTCCGGGTTGATGGCGACGTAACGATCGTTCGCATCCTTCCTCAGGTCGACTTGTCCCTGTTGGTTTAGACCGACCTGCCACATGTCGCCATAATCGTTGGCGGTGTACAAGATCGCAATTTCACCGTAGATCTTCATCGCAAAGACCAGTTCTTTGTAGAAGTTCAAGCCGGGCGGAACCTCCTTGATGTCGGCAAAATAACCCTCCGTGAAGATGGGATGATTTGCGGGCAGCGGCTCAAAATTCTTATCCACATCAGGAATCACGCGTTTCATCTCGCGCTTGAAGGCGATGTCGAAGCGCGACCGCAGTCCTGGCAGTGAGCTGTCGCCCCAAATGCATCCGCCCATTCGCACGTATTTCTGAAGGTTTTCCACCTCCTTCTCTGTCAGCTTGAAATCCCGGGTCCCGGTAAGAAAGATGAACGGTGGCTTGACTGAAAAAATTTCATCGCTGTCCAGCTTTATCGCCTGGACATTCTTATAGTTGGTCTTGATCTTATCCTTCGACCAGGCGCTCATTAGGTAGAGCAGGTTTGGCAGACTCCCGGTTTCAATTTGCTTCCCCGCGGAGATGCGCACTGTCGAGTTCCAGTTTCCGCCACTGTATTGGCCAATATAGGCAGTGAATTCGAACTCCCGTGACCGGGTTCCCACGCCACTTCCCTGGCCCTTTCCCCAACCGCCTGTGAATGCCTTGATCTGGGACGCTACCGCCGTGCTCATTCCATCCATTCCGGCACCCGCGGCTGGGGGCGCGACGGCGGGTTGCGCAGGCGCTGTCGGACTTGTCGTGATCGGCGCCGTGATGATCGGATCCATGGCGAAGTTCAACGGATTGGCCGCTGTCGTCGTGATCGTGCTAATCTGCGACGAACTCACCGCCGCGGGGACGGCCGCCACGTTGAATGTCGTCTCTTGCGGCGGAGGTTGCTGCGTCGCCGGAGGAGCAGCCACCTCGTTCGGTTGCACAAACCCTCCCCACTCCCCCTCAAAATCGGGCGGCTCCTGCACCGCGCGATAGAGCACTGTGCCTCCAAATAGCGCAATGAGAACGGCGTGTAGAGCAGCAGAAATCGTGAAGTCCCGCGAATTGCTCAGCTTGGTCAGCAGCTTTTGAACCAATCCAGCGACGTCCAGAGACATTCAAAAACC
>DATDKN010000163.1:0-4707 GCA_036519995.1 Terrimicrobium sp.
TTCGCAAAGACAACAAACCACCACTAAGAAACTTCGTACTGCCAAGCCCTGCTTGACAAAACCCATAGCAGCGACGGTGTCCCACCGTCGAGGGCTCCCGGGGGCGGGGACGCCGCCGCTACAACCAAGGCTGGGCGACCCGGCATCGCCGCTGCAAACCAATTGCGCCGATCGGGACATCGTCGCGACAAACCGATGCGGAGCGGATCAGTCTCGATGGTAGCGAATTCCGGTGAGGATGGTATGGGCTCGATAGATTTGTTCGAGGGCGACGACGAGGGCAAGTTCGTGTTGGAGCGTGAGCGGGCTGAGCGACCAGAGCAGGTCCGCGCTTTCGACGACGCGCGCGGAGAGTCCGTCTGCGCCTCCGACGAGAAGGGCACATGTTTTTCGGGGATTGCCCTCGATTTTCCTTATCTCCTCGGCAAACGCGCGGCTGCTCAGGCGTTTGCCTCTCTCGTCCAAGATCAGGCGAAAGCATCCTTCGCTCCGGCTGAGCAGTTGAGTGCCTTCACGAGGTGGATTCGACGGTTTGACGTAGGTTGTCTCGACAGTGCGGAAGCACCGCAGGCGGGCGAGGTATTCGGAAATGCCCGCGCGGGCGTAGGCCAGGCGAGATTTACCGACCGCGACGATGCACCAGCGCAAGGGTGAAGTTAATCCTTGCGCTGAACGGGGTTAAAATCCGCCGCGTGATAGGAGCTTCGGACCAGGGGCCCGCTGGCAACGAATTCGAAACCCTTGCGGCGCGCAATCTCGCCATACAGGGCAAAAGTCTCCGGTTTGACGTATTCGACGACCGGCAAGTGCTGCGGGGTAGGGCGGAGGTACTGTCCCATCGTCAGCACTTGCACCCCAACGCTGCGGAGGTCATCAAGCGCTTCGAAGAGCTCGTTTTCTGTTTCGCCGAGTCCCAGCATTACGCCACTCTTGGTCACGATTTCGGGAGCGATGGCCTTGGCCAGTCGCAGGACCTCGAGGGAGAGGCGGTATTTGGCACGCGACCGGACAAGCGGAGTGAGCCGCTCGACAGTCTCAATATTGTGATTAAAGATGTGAGGCCTGGCGTCGAGAACCAGCCGTAGTGCCCCTTCCTTGCCGTTGAAGTCTGGGGTGAGCACCTCGATGATGATCGCTGGATCCATCGCACGAATGGCCTCAATCGTTCTTGCGAAGTGCTCTGCGCCACCGTCATCGAGGTCATCGCGAGCCACCGCGGTAATGACGACATGCTTGAGCTTCAGGCGGCGAGTCGCCTCGGCGACACGCTGAGGTTCGTCAACCTCCAGCGCGAAAGGTTTCGCCGTCGTGACCGCGCAAAACCCGCAGGCGCGGGTGCAGCGTTCGCCCGCGATCATGAACGTGGCCGTTCCCTGACTCCAGCACTCCCAGCGATTCGGACACTGCGCGCTCTCGCAAACTGTGTGCAGGCGGAGGTCCGCTACGAGCGCCTTGGTGGAGAAAAACACCGGATTCGAAGGCAGCCGGACCTTGATCCACTCGGGTTTTTTGGCCTGATGAAGCGCTGGATCGATCTTCGGCGTGGCCATGGAGGGAAGCTTCGGATTTTCGGTCGCGGCTGTCAAATCTTGAGCGGATTGCGTCCGGCGAGAGCCCGTTGGAGTGTTAAGGGATCGGCGTGTTCCAATCCTCCCCCGGCCGGGAGCCCATGTGCGATACGCGTAATGGGAACTCCCAGTGGGGCGAGGGCTTCCGCCAGATAATTGGTGGTAGCTTCGCCTTCCACGTCCGCACTGAGGGCGAGAATAATTTCGGTGACCGCCTCATTCTTGACCCGCGCGAGCAACACACCGATGCGGAGCTGCTCCGGGCCAATGTGATCCAAGGGCGCGAGCCGTCCCCCGAGGACATGGTAGCGGCCTTTGAGGAAGCCCGTTCGTTCAATAGGAAGAATGTCAGTGGCCTGCTCGACGACGCAAATCTCCCTGCCGGCGCGGTTTTCGTCCAGACAGATTTGACAACGCTCCTGCGTCGCAAAGAAGCCGCAGATGGCGCAGGCGCGAAGGTTTTCAGTCGCGCCTCGAAGCACTCTGGCCAACTCGAGAGGCCGTGCGTCTTTGGAAGAAGCCAACCAGAGAGCGATACGTTCGGCGGTGCGAGGCCCGATTCCGGGTAGGCGGCGCAGCTCACGGGTGAGGTCGCCGAAAGGTTGGGGATAATCAACGGGCTTCATCTGCCAGAGCGAAGGCGAAATCTAGGGCGGCTTCGCTTGGCCCTACGACGACGTAAAGAGCGCCATCTGGTCTTTGGTGACGACGTCTTCCTCGCCTCGCCGGTTGCGCTCGACCCGTTGGATGTAGAAATCGAGCGCGGCATCAGGAATGCCGCTGATGCGCGCCTTGGAGAATTCCTGTGTTGCCTTCTCCCACTGCTTCTCGCGGAAGTAAATGACACCCCGCCAGAAATGGTCGCGACTCCGCTCGCGCTCCGGAGAAAGCTCGTGCTTCGGCGCCAGGATTTCGTAGAGCTCGATGCGACGTCGTTCGCCCACCCCCTTCAACACTTCAATCGGGCGCGCCTCAAAAGTCTCTGCGGCTTGCTCGAAGGTTTCCGGACCGATCAGAATCCGGCACCCGTAGGTGGCACAGGCCGCGCAAAGCCGTCGCGCAAACTCCACCGCGGGCCCGGCGACACTGAAACTGGCTAGGCGTGAACCGCCATAGGCGGCGGCGATCATTTCCCCTGAGTTGATCCCAATTCGAAAATCGAAGCGCCGTTGCCAGGTGGAATCGCATTCGCGATTTAGATTGTCGAGCCGCGAGAGCAGATCAGTGGCGGCGCGGCAGGCCCGTGAGGCATGCTTTTCATCCGGCAAAGGGGTGCCAAAGACGACCCGCAGGCTTTCGCCCGTGCATTCATCCAGGTAGCCGCCAACCTCTACAAGGTAGTCGGATGCCGTCTGCAAATAGAGGTTCGTCATCGCGGCGTAGTGCTCGGGTGGAAGCAACTCCATGAGCTCCTTGTGATTCTGTACTTCGCAAACGATGACGGTCCCATCCTGGAGATCGCCCGGAAATTCAATCGGCACTTCCGAATTCACCAGACGATTGAAGACGCTCCGAGAAACTCGCTGACCGAAGAGGCGTTCCATTACTTTCTTCCGGGACCCGCTGCCGCTGCGGCCATAGACGAGACCACCCAGAAAGCTTACAAGAATTGCGAAGGCACCGGGAAAGGGAGAATAGAAGATGTTGTAGAGGGACAAGGTGGCCGAGCCCGTTATCAAGAGGAAGATCGCAGCGACCGCTACAACCCCTTTGAGAATCGGCCGGGTGATGTCAACCGTCGTCCATGCTGCGGCTAAGGCGAGGAGGATGATGAGGACAATTTGGGCTACACCGGCGATGACCAGCGGATTGGACATCTTGTAGATGTGCTCCCGTAGAACAATGTCGGGCGTTGTCGAAATCCAACCCGTGGCAAAAAGCACGATGGCGACTCCTGCACTAAAAGTGCCGATGAGAATAGCGGCCTTAAGATATCTCATGAAAATGACCGTCCCGGGCACTTTCGATCTTACGGATCGGCTCCGCCTGACCACTGGAGTGGGCCGCGCCGCCAAGTCCCAGCTCTCCTATTCGCCGCTCAGGCTGCATGAGGTGCTTCGGGAACATTGCGGTAAGAAGCGACCACCCACTCGCTGAGGACGCCATCGGGATTGTCCACCGCACGGGCAGGAATGGCAAATTCGATTCGACCGCTGTTACGTTTGATGAGTGTCAAACCGAACTGATAATCCTTAAAGGCCCGTTCGCAGAACTCGCGAACGCCCACATTCTCTTCCTCCGCCCGGGCAAGAATGCGTTCGACGGCGTCGTCTTCAAAAGTGATCTTCACGCCGTGCTCGGAGGTGAACCTTTCGCAAAACTCCGCCAAGATCCCGCGCTGTGCCTTCTCGCGCTCGGCGTGACCGGCGCGCAGAAGCTCAGCCAAGGCCGCCCCGGGATTTCCGATCAACTCCCGCGTGACCGTAAAGGAGGTGACCCCAGAACCAGGCAGCTCGAACTTGAAATCGCGGAAGATCTTTTCGCAGGTCGTAAGCAACCCGCGCGCTCCGGTATTTTCACCGGAGGCCTCCCGTGCTATTTCGCGCAGGGCTTCATCCTCGAAAAAGACTTCGACACCATAGGCGCGGAAGGAGCGTTCATATTGCCGGATGATGCTCCCTTCGGACTTCTTGAGGATGTCAAATAGGTCGTTGCTGCTTAGCGGGTCACAAACCACGCGCACGGGCAAGCGGCCGATGAATTCAGGCTCCATCCCATAGTCGATGAAGTCTTTCGTCTCCGCTTGCCGCAGAAGATCAGAACCCTCCAGGACTTTTTTCGGCTCCGCCCCGAAGCCAATCTGCGAATGACGTAACCGGCTGGCCACACGGACCCCCAACTTGTCGAAAGCGCCCGAGACGATAAAAAGAATGTGGCGCGTGTTGATGGATTCTCGCGTTACCTTGCCTCTGCGCTGAAATTCCAAGGCGGCCTGTAATTGGGCCTGGAGATCATTACCCCCTCTTATCGGCACTTCGGTTTCCTCCATCAGCTTGAGCAAGGCGGTCTGGACTCCACGACCACTCACATCTCGGCCAATCATTTCTCCGGCGCTGGCAACCTTGTCGATCTCGTCAATGTAGATGATTCCATACTGGGCGAGCGCCAGGTCACCATTAGCCTTGTGGACAAGCTCGCG
>DATDKN010000164.1:0-6490 GCA_036519995.1 Terrimicrobium sp.
CCGCTACTCGCTTTCTGGCCCTGGCTGGCATTTCCTCCGCTTGCCATGGCCGGGTTCGTGCTCCACCAGAGGCTCTCTCGACCCCGTCAACGAAGGACCATGCAAGGCCCGGGAACTCCTTCATCCGAATAGAAGGTTCTACTCGGACCAGCCGGTGTTCGCTTACATCTTTTTGTTGTCGCTCCCGCGCCTCGCCTTTTAAATCTTAGCCAGATGCATCAGGACAAGTCGCTTGCGGTCTCCTACGCAATTTTCATCCTTATTGTCATTGCCGTCGGAGCATTTCATCTGACGACGGTGTTCGTCACGATTCTGTTCGCTTCTCTCGCGCTTCGAGCGCTTTCCTTCGGAAAATACAAGTGGGTATCCATCGGTCTGTTCCTAATATTTCTGTGCGTGTTGTTTTACGGTTTTGCTTTCTTTGTCAGGCATGCCGTCAAGGCACTGCCAGAGATCGCATCGACAACCATTCCAGTGATTGTGCGCTTTGCGACCGAGCGTGGGATCGTCTTGCCCTTCACGGATATGGAAAGTCTTAAATCCCTACTAATTGAAAGCATTCAGGAGACCGCCGTGTATCTGGGAGGTTACGCCGGCCTGGCCACGAAGGAGTTCCTGCTCGTCATCGTGGGAGTGGTCGTGGCAGTTGGCATCTTCATCAATCCCACCCTCGATTTCGATCAATCCCCCAGGCCCCTCAATATCTACTCCCTGCATTGCGCGCGGGTGGCAGAGCTCTTCCGATCGTTCTACGAGAACTTTGAAAAAGTGATGAGCGCGCAGGTAATTATCTCCGGCATCAACACCGCTCTGACGTCGATGTTTGTCTACGCGACTTCCCTTCCTTATGCCGCCATCGTTATCGTTCTAACTTTCTTGTGCGGATTGCTGCCGGTGATCGGCAACATCATTAGTAACACCATAATCGTTGGCATCGCCTTCACGATCTCCCCGCAGTTTGCCGGCTGGGCGCTCCTCTTCCTGATCACGATTCACAAGTTGGAGTACTTCTTGAATAGCAAAATCATTGGTGGTCGGATCAAAAATCCGATGTGGCTCACGCTTCTTGCGCTGCTCTTGGGAGAGCGACTCCTGGGAATACCCGGCATCATCCTCGCGCCGGTGGTTCTCAGCTTCATTAAGGTGCAAGCCTCCAAGTTTGAGGTGACAGACTCGCTCGAACCACCCAGACGCGTGCCGGTTCGAGTTGAGCGCTGAGAAGATCAAGCGGCGCTGCGTTGTCGCTGCGGTCTCCCGTCGCCCAGCGACCTGCAGATGAGCCGCGGTCCCGCACAGGGCACTGCCAGGTATCCGGATCCTCGAGAAGGGCTACAACCGGCAGATCAGTAACTCTCGCTCGTAGATGAGTTCCTTAGGCAGATGGTCATGGAGCTTCAGGAAGAGCTCTTCATGGCCGATAACCTCGCTTCGCCATGCCTCGTCAACGACGCGCTGAATCTCCTCAAAATCATCGCGCGAGAACTTCAGACCTTCCCAATCCATGTCGTCGTAATGTGGCTGCCAGCCGAGCGGCGTTTCCTTGGCCAGCGCGCGACCGCGAACGCGATCGACGACCCACTTCAACACCCGCATATTCTCTCCAAATCCCGGCCAGAGAAACTTTCCGTCGGCGTCTTTGCGGAACCAATTGACGAGAAAGACCCGAGGGGTCTCGCCGAGCGAACGCTGCATTTTGATCCAATGGCGAAAGTAGTCGCCCATGTGATAGCCGCAGAAGGGAAGCATGGCCATCGGATCGCGTCGCACTTGTCCCAAGCCGCCGGCCGCCGCCGCGGTCATCTCCGAGCCCATCGTCGCTCCCATGTAAACTCCTCCGCTCCAGTTGAAGGACTGACAAACGAGCGGGAGGGTGCTGGCGCGGCGTCCCCCAAAGATGATCGCTTTGATCGGGACGCCGGCAGGGTCTTCCCAAGCGGGATCGATGGTTGGGCATTGCGCGGCCGGTGCTGTGAAGCGGGCATTCGGATGAGCCGCCTTCGCGCCGGTTTCCTTGGCGATTTTGGGTGTCCACGGCTTGCCCTGCCAATCGGTACACTCCGCGGGAGGCTCGTCAGTCATGCCTTCCCACCAGACGCCGCCCTCTGGCGTGAGACCAACGTTCGTGAAGATGGTGTTTTTCGCGAGAGAAGCCATGGCATTAGGGTTGGTCTTGGCGGAGGTCCCTGGCGCGACACCGAAGAAGCCGGTCTCCGGGTTGATGGCGCGAATGCCGCCCTTGGCATCAGGTTTCAGCCAGGCAATATCGTCGCCGACAGTCCAGACCTTCCAACCGGCTTTCTGAAAGTGCGGCGGCGGGATGAGCATGGCGAAGTTTGTCTTACCGCAGGCGCTCGGAAAGGCGGCAGCCACATAGGTCTTTTCGCCCTTTGGATCTTCCACCCCGAGGATGAGCATGTGTTCGGCCATCCACCCCTCATCCCGCGCAATGTTCGAGGCGATTCGCAGCGCGAAGCATTTCTTCCCAAGCAAGGCATTGCCGCCGTAGCCGGATCCGTAGCTCCAGATCTCGCGCGTCTCGGGAAAGTGGACAATATATTTCTCGGGATTGCATGGCCAGGGCACATCCTTTTGGCCCGGCTTCAGCGGAGCGCCGACGGAATGCATGCAAGGCACGACCCGTCTGGAGGTCTTGTCGATCTCTTGGAAGACCGGCAGACCAATGCGCGCCATGATGCGCATGTTCACCACCGCGTACGCCGAGTCGGTGAGCTGCACGCCGATTTGGGACATCGGCGAACCGATCGGACCCATTGAAAATGGCAGCACGTACATCGTGCGTCCCCGCATGCAGCCACTGAAGAGCCCCTTGAGTTTGCGCCGCATCTCGAAAGGATCCATCCAGTTATTCGTTGGACCGGCGTTGTCTTTCGAGAGCGAGCAAATAAAGGTCCGCTCCTCCACGCGCGCCACATCGCCCGGATCCGATTTCGCATAGAAACAACCCGGCCAAAGCTTTTCATTCAGCCTGGTAAACGTCCCGCCGGCCACCAATTGATTGCAAAGCGCTTCGTTCTCGCTCTCAGAACCATCAACCCAATGAACCGCGGCCGGTTTCGTGAGACTGGCCATCTTCTTAACCCACGCGATCAGATGCTTGTTCTTGGAGAGAGGCTTTCGGGACTTCGGCACGCCGGTGGTCGACGGCTTGGGTTTGCTGATGGCTCGAGAAACCTTGACTTGGGGAGCTTTGATAGGAGCGGGCATGGCCCGATTATTGTCATGTTCCCCGCCACTCCGCAATCGCGGAAGCGCGCGTCCGAAGAGAAACTACTGAGGACTTCTGCGACAATCGCGAGCCGATGCAACGCAGGAATTTTGCCAGTCAGCAGAGGTTGCTCAGTGACGGCTTGCCGGAGGAGTGTTCTCGCACCGAAGAGCAATTGTAATTTGGCATGGAGGCGAAGCGTTACCAGCGACCCGCTTTAGCCTTGGCCAGCTGTTGCACCTTTGGTTGAAGTTTCTCAACTCGCCTAAGCGGTTCGGGAGCAATGCTAACATTCGGTCGTCGCCCTGTTTCGATTAGGCAAAATGCGTTCTTGACAGGATGTGGGTTTGCTCGAAAGAAGCAAATGGAATGAGCACCATTGAGAAGCACGAATTTCAGGCGGAAATTGCCCAACTCCTTGATATTGTCATCCATTCCCTCTACACGGATAAGGAGATCTTTATCCGCGAGCTGATTTCGAACGCTGCGGACGCCACGGAGAAACTAAGATTTCTGCAAACTTCCGGTGCCGAGATTTTTGAGTCCGATCGTCCACTGACGATCGCCGTCGGCACCGACGACAGCGCTCACACCATCTCGATAGCTGACGCCGGCATTGGGATGACGCGCGACGAGCTCATCGAGAATCTCGGGACCATCGCCCATTCGGGATCAAAGGCATTCCTTCAGCAAATCCGGGAGAACGCCGGCAATCCCAGTCTAATCGGCCAGTTCGGCGTCGGATTTTACTCCGCTTTCATGGTCGGCGCTAAAGTGACGGTATACACACGCTCGTACCAGCCGGAGGAAACAGGTTGGATCTGGAGTTCGGATGGTGTGACCTCTTATGATATCGAGCCGGGTTTGGATTTGCCACGTGGGACGAAGATCGTCATCAATCTGAAAGAGGGCGATCGCGAGTTCTCGCGAGCGCATCGCGTCGAAGCGATCATCAAGCGCTACTCAAACTTCGTCGCTTTTCCGATCGAGCTGAATGGCAGCGCGGTCAATACGATTCGCGCGATTTGGATGCGAAGCAAGTCCGAGCTGACCGCGACGGACTACGAAGAATTTTACAAGTTCATCGGGCATGATGTTGAACCGCCGCTCTATCGGTTTCACTTCAGTGCAGATGCGCCTCTGGCGATCAACGCGCTGCTCTTCGTGCCGAGGAACAGCATGGAAAAGCTGGGCATGCCTAAGATCGAGTCAGAAGTTCATCTTTACTGTCGAAGAATTCTGATCCAATCAAAATCCAAAGGCTTGCTCCCGGAATGGCTTCGCTTTCTCAAAGGCGTCGTGGACAGTGAGGATCTTCCCTTAAACATCTCGCGCGAAACGATGCAGGATTCGGCACTATTACAAAAACTCAACCGTGTGCTCACGGGGCGATTTTTAAAGTTCCTCGAGGAGGAAGCTAAGAGCGACGCCGACAAATACATCGGCTTCTTCAAAGAATTCGGGCATTTTCTCAAGGAGGGAGTTGTCAGCGACTTCACGCAACGCGAGCCGCTCTCGAAGCTCCTCCGCTATGAGACCTCCCAATCGGAGTCGCCGGTTGCCATTGCAGATTACGTCACTCGAATGCCCGAGGACCAGAAGGAGATCTATTACATTTCCGGGCCGAATCGAGAGACATGTCTGGCGAGTCCTTATTACGAAGCTCTCAAGGTAAAAAACTACGAAGCTCTCTTCCTCTTCGATCCATGGGACGAGTTTGTCATGGAACATCTACGGGAGTTTGAGGGGAAGAAGCTGGCCGCCGCCGAGAGAGCGGAGATCGCGCTGGAGGCGGGTGACAGAAAGCTCGACGACACGGCCGCTCGCTTGCTCTGCAACTTTATCAAGGAAACTCTCGGCGACAAGATCGACGAAGTGCGTATATCAAAACGCCTGGTCGACAGTCCGGCTGTGGTCGTGGAAAGCGACAAGGGCATGACTTCGAGCATGCGGCGCATCTTGAAGAATCTCAATCGCGGGACGGACAGTCCTTTCAAGCACGACTTGGAGATCAACCCCAACCACCCAATGATGGTTGGCCTGGACGGCTTCCGAAAGACAAACCCGGAACTCTCAAAGCAAGTTGCCGAACAGATCTATGACAACGCGCTGATTGCGGCGGGGCTTCTTGAGGATCCTCAGGCAATGCTCAAGCGCATCAACGTACTTCTCGAGCAAGTTGTCAAAGCTTAGGACCGCGGCGACGTCGGTGGCGTCCGTCGGAGGACATCGAGGTACTGTTCGGAAAACGGAACCCAGGTATCGTTTTCATCACGCGGGCTGTTTCGACGGACGATGTTCAGCGTTGCCTGAAGTTCTCGCAACGCGCGATCGAACATACGCCGTTCGGGGCCTTCGGTCATATTCATCTCTTCACGCAGCGGTCCCGTCCTGATCGGATCGAGCTTGATCAGACTATAGAGTTGCCGCGCAAGGGCGCTGCAGGCGCTTAGCGGGCGGTAATGATTAGGATAATAATCATCGCGAAGATACGCGATGCTCATGAGGACGGCCAGGCCACTCTTCGTTTTTCCATAGAAGATCTCATTAGGATAGCGGGCAGGAAGCTCGTTTTTCCATCGCCAAATTGCACTTACCTTCTCACCCCAGCCCCGCTCTTCCGGTCTGCGCGTTGGCAGGTCGACTACGTTCCATAAGCACGGCATCGTTCCTTTGGCATTCGAGAAAATTCCGCACATTCCGACTTGCCGAACGAACGCTTTCGCTTGCGCCAAAGTCCTGATGGCAAGCCGCGCGTCGGATTTGGGCTTTGTTCTTGGGCGCGCTTGCGATCTTTGAGCGTGAGTTTTTTCCGCCTTCATCGGACTACGTTTTTGGCTGAAACAAATGACTTCCGGTCTCGGCCAATACCACAAAAGCGATGCACCACGGAATCACCCCAAGGGCGATCCAGAAAAGGAGGCGCGAGGGCCTTTCCCCAAGCATCAGCGCGATCAGGGCGGCGAAATATGGACCGCAGGTGACGGGTGCGATCAGCGCCAAACCGGGTAATCCCCAGCGCATCCAAACGCGCCAGAGGAACTTTTCAGGGTCGGGCCGGGCCGAGATATGGAATTTTTCCGTCAACCATTTACGAGCGGGCGTTCCCACCGCCAGCATGGCCGCAGTGATGGCTGTATAACCTGCCCAGGCGCAAAGGGCGGCCGTCCACGGATTCAAGTGCATGGCAACGCCGGTAGGAATCGCTGCCAGGAAGTAAGCGATCCCCAAGCCGAAAACCGTCAGCATTGCCCAGAAGGTCTC
>DATDKN010000165.1:0-8167 GCA_036519995.1 Terrimicrobium sp.
GAGCATGCGCGTATCCACGGGTTGCCCTGGGCCGTCGGCGAGCCGCCTGTTCCCAGCCGCGCGAACTTTTGGTGGACAGCCGTCACGACCACCGGGTGTGCTCTCTTTCGTCGCTCCTTGATCGATGAGGTAGGCGAATTCGATGAGACGATCTGGCAGGCGGAGGATTGCGAATTCTGGCTGCGCTGCGGCGTCACCTGCCGGTTCGCTCACAGCGATACGGTGGTGCTAAAGAAATACGAGACCGCCGGCTCGCTGGGATCACATGCCGCTGGCAGCATTTGGAGGCGCTTGTATCTGCAGGAAAAATTTCTCGCCTGGTGCGCTGCACGGTCGGTGGACACTCAATTTTTGGGTGCCACGCACGCGCAACTAACCGATCACGCTCTCAAGCGAATTTTTCACCAGAGGGCGTGGCGTGTTCTTAGCCCAGTGTTGGAACGGGCGCGTTTCCACGGCGCGAGAACTGTCTGGTATTATCGTGGTGTGCTCACGGAGAGGTTCCTCGGCTTGCTTCGGATGCGAACCTCGCCTGAGAACCTTCGCACTTACGCGTGCTGACCTGGCTTCGCTCGACAGTGCGACGACAATTGGCGTGGTTAGGGCGGCACGCCGTCGAGCCTCTCATTTTCTGGATGTCCCGGCGCAAAGAAACGGCGGAGGTTCCTGTTTCCGTGCACATGTTGGTCTCCTCGGAGACATGGGATGCCGGGATAATGGCGGCGATTAGCTTTGAGCATTTTAGCGGTCGGCGCTGGCCGCTTTTCATTCATGAAGACGGCTCAGTTTCGGCAACGCAGCGCGCGGTGATCGAACGAGTCCTTCCCGGAGTCCGATTTGTCCCCCGCTTCGAAGCGGAGGCGCGCGCGTCGGTCCATCTTTCGGGACATCCGAAATGCTTGTCCAACCGTCGCCGGCACAATCTCTTTCTCAAGTTCCTCGACTTCCCTGTTTATGCGCCCTACGACCGGTTTGTCGTTCTCGACTCGGACGTGATTTTCTTTAAGCGCCCCAGAGAGATTCTCGATTGGGTAGATGCAGAAAAAGAGGAATGTTGGTTTAACGAGGACACTAAGGAAAAATACTGCATTCCGCGTCCGCAGATTGAAGAGGCGCTTCAGATGAAGGTTTGGGAGCGGGTCAATACAGGTATTTGTCTCATGCCTAAGAGCGCCATTTCCCTGGAACTGAGTGAGCGTTTAATTACCGCCTTCGAGACGAATGCTCATCATCCCCAGTTTTTCGAACAGACGCTTTATGCCGTGATGGCCTCCGCGCTCAATCGCGGGGGCATGCTTCCCTCCACCTACAATATTAACTGGGGCTATCTCAGGGCGCCCGGCAGCATCTGCCGGCACTATGTAGGCGCCTTTAAACACGACTTACTTTATATTGAAGGCGCCCCCAGCCTGCTGGCGCTTCTGGCGATTTCCAAAACCGCGCACCGGAATTGAACCATGGCGTATTTTCGAAATCTCTTCGGAACTCAGCCGTGTCCGAAATTTTGGGTGAAAACGTTTCTGCATCTGCTGACGCCCGGAGGATTCGGCTACATCCGAAAGCTAAGAACCGGACGCGACAAATCATACGTGCACGATCGCGACAAGCACGCAGTCCGCTACAAGCATCATGGAGGTGGTGGATGGAAGACTGAAAAAGAAGGCGGCCTGATCAAGCGCGACTACGCGAACTATCAGGAGTACCTCACGCACCAAAAGCTCAAGTTGGATGAGATGGTGAAGATGAAAGGAGGGTTCAGCAATTTCGATATTTTTGATTACCGGTTGAAGTTCTTTGTTCGTTTTCGTCAGTTGACCAAACTCCTGCCTTTTGATGCCGCCATTCTTTGCTGCGGTGCCAGGCAGGGCACCGAGGTCGATGTCCTGCGAGATCTTGGATTCAAGAAGGCCCGCGGCATCGACCTGAACCCTGGCGCCGACAATCCCCTGGTAAAAGTTGGCGACATGATGAAGCTGGATGAGGCCGACAACTCGCTGGACCTGCTCTATTCTAATTGTATCGATCACGCTTTTGATCTCGACAGCATGATCGCAGAGCATGCTCGCGCGCTGAAACCGGATGGCTATCTGCTCTATGATGTGGGAATCAACATGGAGCAAGGAGGAGGACCGTTTGAAGCAATCTCGTGGGATCGCACCGAAGATGTGGTCCTGCGCCTGCTGCGCAGCTTCCGAACCGTGGTTCGCCTTGAGCGAGAGAGCCAATGGCTTTGGATCCTCGTTCAAGGCAAGCAACCTGATTGAGCGCCTCACGCATTGTCGGGATTTCGCTCGTTCGTAACGAGGACCTCTTCGTTGAGAACGCGGTCGCGAATGCCGCTCCCTTCTGTGACGAGCTTTACGTTGCGGATCATGGCTCCACCGATCAGACGGGCGCAATTTTGCGCAGGCTCGCCAGCGGCAAGCCCAATATCCACCTTCGGACGGTGCGGCATCCGGCCCAGTCCCACGACCTCATCCGACACTTCGCCGGATCGCGGACGTGGATATTCGGCGTGGACGGTGATGAGATCTATGAACCGGACAGGCTCGCTCGCCTGCGCGAAACAATCCTCTCTGGCGCCTTCGACCAGCACTGGATGGTTTTCGGAAACGTTCTTCACGTGACGAAACTCGATGAGCAGCGGCGCATGGCCAGCGGACATCTCGCGCCGCCATGCCGGAGCATGACGAAGCTCTACAATTTCAATGCGATTGAAGAATGGAAGGGCTACACGCCCGAGCGCTTGCATGGCGGGACGATACGCTTTCGCGCCGGCTATTCGCGAGATCGCCGCCGCATGCTGCATGAAGAGCTCTCATGGAACGAAGCGGACTTCCGTTGCCTCCATCTTTGTTTCCTCAAACGCAGCAGCCGTGATCGAGAGAATTCAGTCCGGAGAAATATCATTGAAACTTTCGGGCCCACCCGGCTGCATACCCTTTGCTATGCGATCTCAGCGCTGATCGGTTTGCGAAAGCGAGCCGAGTGGAAGCGCTCACGCTATATGCGCGGTCCAGAAACAACCGTTGCTGCTGAGACTTTCTTTCCAGCGACAACATGAGCTGGTTCGTGCGAAGAAGCCGGCCAGTCGCGACGGTCGCATTCAACATGCTTCCACGCAGCGGGCCCTATGGAGGCGGCAATCAATGGTTGAATCAACTCTCTGCGCATCTGAAACGCTGCGGCTACGCGGTCCAATACCATCTCGATCGGAAGGTCGATTGCGTTGCGGGAACACATGCGGGCCTGAGCGGTGCGTTGGCCTTCAGTTATGATGATGTTCTCCGGGCCAAAGAAAAGAACCCCCGCCTCGTCTGCCTTCAGCGCATCAACGACAACGATGTGCGCAAAGGAACCGAGGCGATGGATCGAGTCTTAGCCGAGGCCAACCGCGCCGCGGACCACACGGTTTTTGTTTCTGATTGGCTTCGGAACTATCACGCCTCGCGCTGGTTCGACCTAATGCAACCCCATTCGGTGATCCTCAACGGGGCCGACCCATCGATTTTTCATCCTATCGGAGCCGCGACCTGGAAGCCGGGTGCACCACTTCGCCTCGTCACCCACCATTGGTCGGACAACATGAGTAAAGGATTCGAGCTCTACGCTAGAATCGATGAGGTCATTGCCTCCGGGAGCCTTGCGGATACGGAGATTTGGATCGTGGGCAGGTGGCCCGAGCGAATCCGCTGGAGGAGCGCAATGACGTTCGGTCCGCGTGTTGGAGGTGCCCTGGCGGAACTGCTGCGCCAATGTCACGTCTACGTGACCGGCTCGAAGCACGAACCAGGTGCCATGCATCCGGTGGAGGGACTTCAATGCGGACTGCCGCTCCTCTATGATCGCGAGACAGGTGGCACGGTCGAGTTGGGGCGAAAGTACGGCATGGAAATGTCCGCAGATACTGTGGAGTCAATCACACGAATTCGGGATGACTACGAAGTGCTTAGGACCAGGGTCCTCGGAGACCCTCCTTCCGGGGATGCGATGTGTCTACATTATCGCAGATTGATTCAGCGCTTGATCGCGGAGGCACGTTGACCCTGGTGCAAGCAGGGAAGAGGAAGGCCGGCGGAGTGGGCTGGGCCATCCATTTCGCAGGCGACCAGCAAATCAAGTGGGCGCTCGACGAGGACTTGCGCTGGGCGCGCCAAGCGCTCGAAGGAGAAATTCAGGAAGCCTCCCCGTGGCGAAGCCGCATCATCCACGCGGCTTGGTGGCCAAGCGCGCTACGGCTTGGTAGCGACGCTTTGCGAAGCCGGAGAGTTGTCTGCTTCGTCGATAATGCCCCCTCCCTCTACGCTCGGCAGCCGGAATTTTACGCTGTGGAACCGTTCGTCGACAAATGGATCGTTCGCTCGAGGCAGGCAGCAGGGCAATTCGCGACGCTAGGAATCGAGGCGGAATGGGCTCCCTATTGCGTCGATCCCAAAACCTTCTTTCGCCTGCCACCGAACGATGCCGATCTGCAGGCGCTCCGACGCCAAATCGGATTGCCCGAGGACGCATACGTAATCGGGAACTTTCATTTGGACACGGCATTCACGATTGGACCAGACCGCCCCAAATGGCAGAAGGGTCCGGATATCTTTGCGGAAATCGTGCGGCGGGTCCGTGAAGCTGAATCTCGCGTCTGTGTTCTGCTGACCGGTCCGCGACGTCACTGGCTGCGCCAGCGATTGAAAGGCTTGGATGTGCCGGTGTTCTTCGCCGGCCGCGAAATCGCGAGCGACGACTTCGCGAGCAATATCCTCGATCGACCTACGCTCAACCGACTCTACAATCTGCTTGATCTATATTTGGTATGCTCCCGCTGGGAGGGCGGGCCGCATTCCATTCTCGAGGCCTGTTTTTCGAGGACCAAGGTGCTGAGCACGCGCGTTGGCATCGCGGAGGATGTCCTCGGAACCCCAAGTCTTTTCGACACTATTCCTGAAGCAGTTGCCCGAATCCTGGAGGACATCCGTGAGGCGATCCTCGAAAAGACCTGCCAACCTCAGTACGAGACGGTTGTCGCCCAAAATTCCCCACCGAAACTTTTCGCTGCGTTGCATCAAATCTATGGAAGCTTCCCTCAACGCACGAAAAAGACAGTCCTCGAGGCGACGCTGGCCCGCCTGAGTTGGCAGACACGGCGGCTTCTTCGACGAAGATTTAGTCCGCCCACCATTCTCGGAATGCTCGCGGAAGGCAATCCGCGAACGTTCTTTGAGTTTCTTTACGGCGCCTTGCGACAGAGCGGCGCGTTTGATCTTCGCAACAAGATTGACGCCAGATGCGGACACTATCTGGTGGACGAGAGTTGGTTCAAAGCCAACGATCCGCAGAAAATCGCGGGAGCGAAGATCGTCTTCGTCTCGGAGAATTACCCTCCACATGTCCCATCCTCAGCAGAGGCAATCATCGTCCCTTCTTTCGACTGTCTCAGAGAGCGGCCGCGGCACCTAGCTAAACCGCTTCCGCTCGTGATTCCTCCTGTGCTGGACGGCACGACGTTCGAGCTCAATGTTCCGGTGCCACAACAGCTAACTTCAACGGTTGCGGGAGTTGCCCAAGCGATCCGGCAACTGTTTGTGGTTCTGGCTTCGCCCGAAGACGTCCGCTGGCTCGGTTTTCGATAGCCGGTCAAGAAAGACGTACCGGCAGGAGCTTGGGGTGGAAAAGACCTTCCACGGCCTTGCCCAGGACACGCGCCGCGAGCAGACTCACAGAGTCAAGCTCAAGCGTGGCGCCCTTGCTCCCCGCGAGGTGCACCATACCGCGGGTAAAACCGCGATAAGCGTCCTCGAAGACCAGCCCGTTTGATTCGATGATTTCGACCTGTTCGAAGACTCTTGTCGCGTGCGCAGCAATAATACAGGTGCCGAGACCGAAAGGCTCGGTGGGAGCAAAGTCGTCCATCAAGATTTTGCCATCCTCTGCGAGCAGCAAGCAACTGTAGGCGAAATCGTGAAAGACGGAATAGATGTCGTGCCCGGCGTCAACAAAGATGAAGTCAAATTTGCGGCCCTCTTTGAAGAGGACTGGCAAAACCGCGGTTGTCGCTCCAGTGCGTAATGTGATGCGAGCCCTCAGCTCGGAAAAATGCTTGTTCCAAACTTCGTCCACGGAACGCGCTTCTGAACTGTCCTCTCCATCGAGGCAGATGGGCCAGTTTTGCTTTGCAGCGGGCGCGATGAAGTCAACGGATACCAACTCGGCCGCATAACCGAGAGCTTGGACTTGATCCGCCATCGCGAGAATCCCGAGACCGCGGCCCGTGCCAAGCTCCAGAACCCGTTTTGGCCTCCTGCGGCGAATGATTTCCCGCAGAAGAAGCGCTCTTTCGAAATTCGCCGGAAAGTAGCGTCCGCCTTCTTCCTTTAAACCAGTGAGTTTTCCAATTTCCAGGACACGAGCTTTCTCCGCGTCGTCATCAAAACTGCGCAGCCAGGAAGCGAGCGCGGGAGTTGCAGCAGCCACAGCGAGATGATTTTGCGGTTTGGGATTAGATTCTTGGCGACGCGAATCACACGATGCGACTTGCTGGCGTCAGCTGCAAGCTGCGAAAAGCTCGTTTGCCAAGCACGGCCGCATCTTGCCCGGCACAAAGTCATGACTTCGGGCATTGACACGGCGCCGTTTTTCAAGAGCTTCGTAGGCCCACTTGGCGGATTCGCATGAAGTCCTTACGCATAGCGCTGACCGGAGGACGCGGTCGTCTAGCTCCTTTTATCGCGGCGCACTTGTGCTCATCCCAAGCGGAGGTGGTGACCTTCTCACGCAAGGGTGGCGACGGCTTTCAGTCTACCTCTCTTCTGACGGAGCCGGGAGCCCTCGCTGCCTTCGATGTCGTTCTTCACCTTGGCTGGAGCACAGTTCCGTTGACTTCCGAGGAGATGCCGGGCGTCGAAGGGATCACTGACCTTCCCCTGCTCCAAGAACTGCTCGATTCGTGTGCCTCGACACGCCGAGCGCCGGTTCTCGTCTTCTTCTCGTCGGCGGCGGTCTATGGGAACACGGCGACTCCGGCTGTGGAGGACACGCCATGCCAACCTGTAGGTCATTACGCGCGGGCAAAACTTCAAGCCGAGGACCTCATCCGCTCTGCCTGTGAGCGCTATAGCACGTTGCGCTGTTGTGCCCTTCGTATATCAAACCTTTTTGGCTCGGCGATGCAGTTGACCAAGCCCCAGGGCTTCATCTCTCGTGTATGTCGGGCCGTTCACGAGAATACTCCGATCTCGATTTGGGGTGATGGCGGAAACACCAAGGATTATCTATTCCTCGACGACTTTCTCGACGCGCTCCAGGTCATTATCGAGCGAAGTTTGATCGGGACCTTCAACGTGGCGTCCGAACAATCGCTCTCCGTCCAGGAGATCGTCTCGCTGGTGGAATCCTTTACCGGCAAGAAGCTAAAGGTCGTCCATTGTCCCGCTTTCCCGTGGGATATCGAAGAAAGTCGAATTTGTGCTCAAAAGCTGCGTGCAGCGACGGGATGGCGCGCGCGGTCAGATTTCGCCGAAGCCATTCAGCAGGTTGTTGCAGCAGAATTGAAATGCGTCTAAGCGACGTCCGTCGAGTAGTGCGCGGAGCCCTCGCTCTGCCGGCGCGCCTGGCGCATGCACGCAGCCTCTCGACTATCCGTCGGACCCCAAGCCAACATCCCGTTCTCTCTTTTGGCGGGATGTTGAATGGCGGTCGCCTGCTGCATGGAGGTGCGGTCAAGCTCCTTCATCTTCGCGACGCTTTCGAGTGGAATGAACACTCGTTTAACCTCCTTTATCTTGTTAGCAGCGCTCACCCAGCCTTCACCGAAGATCTCCTGAAGAGATGCCAGAGGCTTAAACTTTCCTTTGTCTGGAACCAAAATGGCGTCGCCTACCCTGCATGGGCGGGCAAGGACGTCGAACGCTATAATCGTCCAATGCGGCGGTTTCGCGCGATGGCGAACTTTGTTATTTATCAGAGCGCATTTTGCCGGGATTCGGCGGAGCGTTTTCTGGGTTCATGCGACGCGGCTAGCGAAATCATTTTCAATCCCGTCGATTTGCAAAAGTTCCGACCCACGGCCACTCCGCTCCCGACAGAGCCCTTGCGATTGCTGGCGGTGGGCACTCACGGCTACGCCCAGCGTGTTCTTGCGGCCATAGAGTGTGCACGAGTTCTCACGGATCAGGGA
>DATDKN010000166.1:0-9866 GCA_036519995.1 Terrimicrobium sp.
AAATCGCACGCAACAGCTCGGTCCGCCAAAGGACCGTTTGGCATCGGCCAACTCAGGTCGGGTGATCTTAGGCCGGATCGATGAGCATTTCTTCTGAAGGGCGCCTTGCGCATCGGGGCCGTGAGCTCTCCTTGACTGTTCTGCAGCCGAAGCTGGCGCGAAGCTTGTTGATTTTGCTCGGAGTCTTGCCTGCCGCTCTCCTCCTGGCGGACATCCATTCGTTCGCAGTCAACGTGCCCTTTATGGATGACTGGCAGTTCGTTCCTCTGCTGGAGAAAGCCAAGGAGGGAACTTTGAGTTTCCAAGATCTCTGGGCGCCTCACGACGAGCACAGGCTTCTCCTTCCCCGAATGATGATCATTGTCTCCATGTTCGCCAGTGGTGGCGACTATCGAGTGCAGTCGTTCATTACTTTCTCGGTGGTTGCCATCATCTCAGCTTGCCTCCTTTGGCTGATGACACGGCTTAACGGAAGCAGGAACACCGGGTTGTGGTCGTGGGTTCTGGTGAACGTCGCCCTCTTCTCACCGATCCAGTTTCACAATTGGCTTTGGCCGATGCAGTTCGCTTACTTCTTGCCTTATACGTTTCTCGCGCTTTGCCTTTGTGCACTCTACGCGCGCATTGCCGCGCTTCCGAAGTTCGCGCTGGCAGCTCTCTTCGCTCTCGCGGGCAATTACAGCTTCGTGCAGGGCAATCTGATTTGGCCCGCTGTCCTCCCGGTGATCGTGTTTGCTCCGGATATTCTTGCAAAGCAAGCTCGCAAGAAGTTTGCCATCGCGTGGCTGGTTCTTGGGGCGGTCGCCATGACGCTCTACTTCCGTGGACTTGAACATAACTCGGCCGCTCCGGATTATGCGTATGGTCACGAAGGCGTGCCACCGACGATGAGCACGCTGCATGAGCTCCACGAGAATCCCGCCCAGACAACTTTTCGCATGGGCCGCTTTGTTATCGCCATGTTCGGGAACGCGATCGGAAGGGGATTCCCCGTCGCCAATAATCTAGTCTTTAGCTCTCTTTGCGGCGCGATCGTGCTCCTGCTTGCCGTGATCGGACTTGTGGTCGCGTGGAAGCGCGGCCTGTTTCTGCACTATGCACTTCCTTGGGCATGCCTGTTGTTGTTCACCTTCCTCACAGCGGCCTTCGTCTGTGTTGGGCGGGTCTGGCGCGGAGACTACCAACCGCTCACTCCTCGGTATACGACCTTCGGCGCCTTCTGCATTGTTGCCTTAATCCCGCTGCTTTCCGCGGCATTCTCTGGGCTTAAGGAGGAAGCTGTCCGATCTGGTCGCACGCGTTCGGGCGAGCGCATTTTGTGGACGCAGGGACTTCTTGCAGGGATCTATCTCACTGTCCAAGGCGTGAACTGGACCTACGCGCAAAACCTCATGCAAGAGTGGCGGCTGACCCGCTGGCATGCTCAGGCGAGGTTGCATTTTCTCGGAAGAATTCCCGTCTATGCGGGACCTGACCTTCTTGGCGGCAAAGATGAACTCATCGACAGAGCCGCGCAAATTTTGGAGAGATTGGGCATGCTGAAGCCGCCCAGAGCCACCGATCTACGCATATCAGCCCTCGGCAGAGAGGTGATTCCCAATGGCCTGAAGAGAGGGCAGATGTACGGGCTGGTTCGACTTGGTCCTAAAGGTTGGCATGCCGAAGGTTTCGCGCTGGCGTCGGGCGGGCGCTCTGCGGACATCGTGCTCTTGGGTGTCCAGAACAAGGAAGGCGACTGGGTTGCGGTGGCAGCGGCGAGCGCGCTTAGCCCGCCGAAGTATCTTCGCAAGAGTATCGGAACGGATTGGGAGTTTCTGGCCCTGTCGTCGCCAAGGAAGCCTGGAGAATGGGCAATTGATTTACCAGGTGATGCCTTCGGAAATTTGAAGAAGGGCGTCTTGAGAGCGTGGGCAATGGACTACGGACGACACGTCTTGTATCGGCTACCAGGCGATCAGCAATTTACGGTAGGTTACGATGACAACGCTCAAGAGCCTGCGGCAGACGAAACCGCAAACATTCGCCTTTGAAATCCAATGCCACGGCACCGCAAATTTCCATTGTTGTGCCCTTCTTTAACGAAGAGGAAAACGTGACTTCTTTGCTGACGGAGATTCGAACGATCTGTGGTGCCATCGGAAAGACGTATGAAGGGATCTTCGTGAATGATGGGAGTACGGATGGAACAGGAAAAAGGCTCGATGAAGCGGCAAAGAATTGGCCAGAGGCTAGGGCGTTTCATTTCTGTCGGAACCACGGCCAGGCTGCGGCGTTGTTCTTCGGCATGAAGCAGGCCAGCGGCGAGGTCGTTGTTACTCTCGACGGCGACGGACAGAACGACCCCGCAGACATCCCCAAACTGCTTGCGGAATTGAGAGACTGCGACATGGTCGCTGGCGTCCGTGCTCGCCGGAAAGACCCCTGGCTTCGCCTTGCCATGTCAAAGCTCGCCAACTCCGTGCGAGCAAGACTCCTCGGTGACGGCTTGCGCGACACCGGCTGTGCATTGAAGGCGTTTCGCCGCGAAGTGGTGGATTCGTTTATTCCCATTCGGACGTTGTATTCCTTCATGGGCGCGATGGCTGTTGCCGCGGGATTTCGATTGCGTCAGGTAGCGGTCGCCCATCGACCAAGAGTCAGAGGCGCGTCGAAGTACGGCCTTTCGGCCTTCTGGTGGAAGCCGTTGATCGATATGGCCGGTCTCGTTTGGTTTTCACACCGTCGGTGCCTTACGAGAATTGAGCGAAAGACTCGCTTCTCCGAATCGGTAGACGGTCGTTAATTTCACCGAGGAAGGTCTACTTTTCTGCGTCCCCCAGAATGAGACCTGAAGGCAAAGACTCTCCGAAGAGGCTGGCGCGGTCGGCGCGTTCGATAGGCACAAACCGCCGAACACGTTCGACCTTTACCGGCGCGACGCCGGACTTTTCCAATTTGGAAGCAATTTTCTCGCGCAGAGAGCGCGGGAGATCGACGGCTGCTTGATCAGTGACGCGGGCGGCACGAAGGAAAAGCGTCTGGGTTTCGACCAACTTTGGCTCGGCCCAATCGAGATGGCAAAGCGCCTCGTAGGCGCGTTCTACGTAGTCTGGAGCCGGGACATCTTCGATCCCGGCGTAGAGCGGCGCCCGGTTGAGAAGAAGTCCCAGCGCTACCAGGTAGGGCGCACAATGCTCCTCTTTGTCTGCCAGATCCTGCGCTCTCGTGATGAACCGATCCGCCAATTCCTGCTTCACGCTTTGGGGAATTCTTTCGAGAGATCCAGCGAGACGAATTAGCTCCGGGCTTGGGCTTCTTGGAGAGAACAGCTGTGGGAGTTCCGGCTCGAGCACCGCTTGCTGGCGTGCTTGGCTCAGCCCACCTGAGACGCGTCTCCAGAGGATATATTCCTGAAGTTGGATCCGCTTTCCGGGATAGAAGAGACCATTCGTCCTCACCTGCCAAAGCTGGTCAATGCGGGTGTCGTCGCCCTCTGCACCAAACCCTGGACGCAAAAAAAAACCTGCCAAAATCAGCCAGGCTTCCTCGTGATCAACGGATTCTTTGCGGCGGTCGATCTGCTCGTAGAGCGTTTGCCAGAGATGGCGAATGAGGACCCCGTTCCAGTTCGCCTTCTCCAGGGCGAGGATCTGCTCCAAATTCTTGAGCAGGTTCGTCGCGCTGAGTTTGTCGCGCTTGTCCAGGGGACGCGAGAATAACGACCGCATCCGCACGCGTGCGGCTTCCAGTCGGGCACTGTCAACGCCGCTTCCTTCGACCGAGGCGCCCTGGTCGCGAGCTCCATCGGTCACCTCCTGCCGTAGGTTAAACTCGAGCGGCCAAGAATGCTTGAGGCGAGGATCTGCGCTTTGGCAAGCTACCTTGAGCAGCCCAAGTTCGTTCATGCTTGCGCTCAGAGTTACCGGCACCCGATCAGTTCGGGAGCGGGGATCATCGAGCTTTGCAATCGTTTGGAGAGGAGGAAGCCGCTGAAAGTCACTCTCGTCCCAAGGGACCAGCGCCCCCGATTTGTCACCGTCATGCCGGGTGGAATAATAAGGTTGAAAGCGGACCGGATGATTAATTCTAAGTTCCAGCCCTGGCTGGGAAATTTTGAATTCCTCTTCGGCGGGAGCGTCCTTCGGGAGGATGCAAACGAGAGTCGATTTTGCGCTCTCCTTGTTCGCTGGCCGATGCACTTCGAGGTAGATGGCGCGTGCGGCGCCCGCTTCGATGCGTTCGGCGCGTCTCTGGACGAGTCCGCCGAAGCGGGCCGCGCCACGCGCGACGGCGAGGTCAGGTTCGGAGTTGTTGAGAATCTTTGGCTCCTTGCCTGACTGCCAGTTGCCGACCTGCCGCTGGAGGCGCAGCCGGACGGTTTCCGCGTGGAGCGATCCGCCGTTGAAAAGGATGAAGTTCACCGATGGCCTTCCCCGGAGAAAGTCCGCGAGGTAGCGCGTGACGGCGCTGTCCGGCGCATAGGGGAGCGCCCATTCTCGAAGTCCGGCCTGCACGCGGGAAGGGCGCTCGTCAGGACCGCACTCGGGGAAAAAGCCCTCGAGAACGAGCGCCTCGACTTCTTTGCGGCTGATGCGTGCGCTCAGAGTCTTACTCAGAAGGCTTGATCCCTGCGAAGGAATCGAGATCGGGAGTTGCTCATCTTGCTGCGAATCTGTGAGGCAGCGCTCCTTCAAATCACGGCATCGCGCCACCAAGAAATTCCATTGCGTCGGAGAAAGTTCAGTGGCGAGTTGCTGTTGGATATGGTGTGCCAGCGCCAGGTCGATGTTGTCACCTCCGAGGAGCAAGTGATCGCTTACGGCGACACGTTTGATGTGAGGAATTGTTGATCCTGGCTGAGCAGACATTTCGAAGAGACTGAAATCAGACGTCCCTCCACCGATATCGACAACAAGGACGTGAGACACTCCGGACGGCGGCAATTCCAAAGCTTCCGGCGAGGGGTGCTCTTCCAGCCAGCGGTAGAAAGCGGCTTGCGGTTCTTCGAGGAGGCGGACGTTGCTCGGGAAGCCGGCCGCGGTGGCGGCCTCCAAGGTGAGGCGTTGAGCGACCGCATCGAATGATGCCGGAACCGTCACCGTTACTTCCTGTTGGACAAAATCCGCGTTCGCGAAGCGAGTATCCCAGGCCGTCCGCAGGTACTCGAGCAACAGCCCAGAGGCCTGTATCGGAGAGATCCGCTTTTCGACCGGTATCTCATCGGATCTCCATGGCAAGAAAGGCGCGCTGCGGTCGACGGCATGATGACAAAGCCAGGATTTGGCCGAATGCGCGACGCGCCCTGGCGATTCGGCCGCTTGCCGGCGGGCGAAGCGTCCCGCAATCCATTCCCGGCCCACAACCCCTTTCCCGAGCAGTTGGCTGGCCTCCTCCTCGCGTGGCAAATAGAGAAAGGACGGAAGAGTGAAGGATTCAGTCAGGGCACCGTGGGTCTCCCATTGTGAGATCGGAAACGTCTCGCTCGTGGAGTTCGTGCCGTTCAGTGGCACGTAGGCCATGGCACAATTGGTCGTGCCGAGGTCGATGCCGATGCTGAACTTGGACATTCGATGAAGTTGAGAGTTGAGAGAGGATCAGCTCAATCAATCACCCATCAACTCTCAACCATCAACCTCTGCCGACCTATTCCATCCGCACCTGGAAGTCGACTTTCCAGCGCCGATCGGAGCCGGTGTGCTTCATCCAGAGTTCGAGATTTCCCAACTCAGTCACTACGGGATTCATTTGGACCGGAAGTGGTTGCCCTTCCGGCAGGCCTTCGATAGCGGGCAGGGTCACCTCGAGGCGACTGGTTTCTTCGAGTTCGCTCTCGGCATTCGGAATAATTTGACCAGGGGTGTCGCCGCTACGCACCTCGGAGGCAAAGAAGCGAAACTCCGCCGGCTGTCCGGTTATCAAGCCAAATTCCTTTTCCTCAATAAGCAACTCGCTTCCCTCTTCCATTCCCTGGGGAACGACGCATAGAGCTTTAATGGGAGGTTTAAAACCTGGTATGGCTGGCATCGAGGATTCGAGCCCGACGTAATAGGAGCGCGCGGTGCCCGCTTTAATGCGAATGCCCTTACCAGTAGCGCGGTGTCGTCCATAGAGGGCGGCGCCTTTTGCCACGGCAAGATCGGGCTGAAACCCCTCGAGTTCTCGAACAGGCTGGCCTCCATTCCACGAGGTCAGCAGTTCCAGGACTCGTTTGCGGATTGGAGCAGCGTTGAAGACCCCGCCGTTGAAGAGAACCGCCGTCGGCCGGAGGTAGTCGGTAGCTTCTGCACTTGATCCAACAAAGGCCTTCAGTGAATCGCTCGCCTTTACATTGACCAGGCTGCGCGTAAGAAATCTTGCCAGATGCTTGCTGACGATCGGGTCGGACGCATAAGGCAGGCCAAATTCTTGCAGGCCCGAGCTGCGCCGTTCGGTCGGCAGGTCGTTGACCTTGGTGATGGGGAAAAAACCGTCGAGGACGACTTGTTCCAGAGTCGGGCGATCGAGAGTCGTCGAGATCGTCTTGGCAAAGAGGCTTGAACCGCGGGAGGGGACCGAGATCGGCGCCTGCGCAAGCGACTCGTCGTTGAACAGATCGACCTTGGCGCGACTGGCGGCGTGGGTCAGCGCCAGAAACTGCCATGCATCGAGGGATTTGCCTGTGCTTTCGAGTTGTGCCTGGAGCGTGTACGCGAGCGCGAGATCCATGTTATCGCCACCGAGGAGAATGTGCTCGCCAACACTGATTCGCTCGAGTTCGAGATTGCCATCCTTACCGCTGATGGCGATGAGGCTGAAGTCCGCCGTGCCTCCGCCGACGTCGCAGACCAAAATGATGTCGCCGGAGTTCACCTGGTTGCGCCAAGAGCCGCCTGCACGTGCAGTCCAGGCGTAGAAGGCCGCCTGCGGCTCCTCGAGCAAGATGACTCTTCCCAAACCAGCTGCTTCGGCCGCTTCCGCCGTCAGATTCCTGGCCACTTCATCGAAGGACGCCGGCACCGTGAGAACGATCTGACCTTCGGATAAGTCCCAGTTTCGACCCTGGAGTTGCTCGGCATATAGAAAGCCCTCCTTCAAATGCTCGAGGTATAGTCTCGAACAATCGAAGGCCGAGAGCTTCGGCTCGTTGATCTCTGACTTCCAAGGCAGCACCGGACGCCGGGGATCAACGTGGAAATTCGAGAGCCAGGATTTCGCGGAGGTCACCAGGCGATCCGGGATAAGCGCGCCATGCTCGCGCGCAAAGTGCCCGATGATGGCTGTTCGCGAGTCATTGACCCATGGCAGCTTCAATGCATCCTCGGGAAACTCATCGGGATGGGGAAGGTAGAGGGCAGAGGGTAGGGTGGAGCTCTCCCCGATTTGGTTTGGTCGCAGAATCTGGGTGATCTCAACGATGCTGGGTTCGTCTTCCTCGAAATTATTTGCCGCGACGGCGCTGTTGCTGGTGCCAAGGTCAATTCCCAGGCTAAATCGTGCATTCATCTTCCGGAGAGCCGCTCCAGCCTCACTTTATCTCGACCAAGGCGGGAGCAATGCTCGGAAGACGCTTGTCTCCCGTCTTGATGATGCGAGGCAGTTTGACGAACTCCGTTTTCCAACCCTTGTGGAGCAGAACTCCCTTGAATGGCGGGTTTCCGGTGATCTTTCCCATGAGCCGGTATTCGTCGACGGAATAGTCTTCCGGGATCATCACATGTGATCCTTCCTCTGCATCGGAAATCGGCGTGACTTTGAAATGCTCTTGGAGGACATCGCGGCAGCCGAAGTGCACAACGCGAGCCGCCGCTCCGACACGCGAGTCGTCGTAGAGTGAGACATCATCCATCAGGAAATCGACAAGACGGCCCTTTTCCTGAAGCAAGCCAATGAAGGCAACCACTTCGGCTTCGACGTGACGTTCCGGGGGTGGAGGCGGAGGCTTGGCGACCACAGGTGGTGGCGGGGGTGCGGGAGTTTCGCGGCGCTCGAACAAGGAAAGTGCGAGGACGGCGATCGCCAGCAGCAGCGCAAGAGCGGCGATCGGGATCGTGTAGGCACTCATTGCGGGGATTAGCAGCAGAGCGTTTAACACCGCAATCAGCGCTGCGGCGATCAGGACATAGGATTTCATCTTAGGAATAGCTCGTTCTTGGAAGCGAAGTCTCGGCTCCAAGCGCATTGGACACCACGATGTGCCTTTCGCAAGTGCGAAAGCGATCTTCAGGAGGGCTGCACGGTGCTTCGGCCGGCTTGCCTGCCAGAGGTCGGTCTGGCCATTACAATTTTCTGCCGATGAGGGCGCGCACATCGGCGCCGGTGGCAAGTTCCTGTGCCTCCGCAGCGAGCGCCTTCATGTCTTTTCGGGCGATTCTACGGATGCTCTCCTTGATCTTTGGAATAAGCCCCGGAGCGAGGCTCAATTCGTCAACCCCAAGGCCGATGAATAGACTCGCCGCTATTGGATCGGAGGCCGCCTCGCCGCAAATACCTACGGGCCTGCCCTGCTCATGCGCGCTGCTAGTAATTGTGGAAATTAAGCGCAAGACGGCGGGATGAAGAGAGTCGTGGAACTGCGCCAGACCGGGATTACCACGATCAGCTGCGAGCATGTATTGGGTAAGGTCGTTGGTTCCGATGCTGAAAAAGTCCACGCTGCGCGCGAGTTGTTCGATGAGGATTGCCGCGGAGGGGACCTCGATCATTATCCCCAGCGGGATTGGCCAGGCGTGAGTTTTCTTTTCCCTCACGAGGGCGGCGTGAACCCCCTCCAGTTCCGCCGTTGCCTCCCGAAGTTCGTGCGGATCGGTAATCATCGGGAACATGATCCGGAAGTTGCCACCATGAGCCGCGCGCAAAATCGCCCGCAAATGCGTGCGCAGGAGTTCGCGACGTTCAAGGCAGAGCCGGATGGCGCGAATTCCAAGGAAAGGGTTGGCTTCGCTCGGCAGGTTAAGCGCGGGGACCAGCTTGTCTCCGCCGATATCGAGGGTTCTGATCACCACCGGTCTTTGATCCATCGGCTCCTTAAGCGCGCGCAGGATTGCGAACTGCTCCTCTTCGTCCGGGACGTCGTTTCGATTAAGAAAAAGGAACTCGGTGCGAAAGAGTCCAACTCCCTCTGCGCCACTGTTCAGGGCATCGGCCGCCTCCGCCGGGTGGCCGAGATTGGCTAACACTTTTACGGTCTTGCCGTCGGTAGTGGTCGCTGGCTCGTGACTGAGGCGGGCAACTCTCGCGGTCTCTAGTTCACGCGCTTCCTTCTGCACCCGCAACTGGTGCAATTCTTCGGCCGATGGGTTGAGCCAAAGCTTTCCGCTCTCGCCATCGAATGCGGCGGTAGTCGTGCCGTTTACCGGGCTGACACCCTCGCGATCGAACACCGGCTTGGCTTTGGCGATTGCTGGAATGCCCCGGGCACGTAAAAGAATGGCCGCGTGCGATGTCCTGCCGCCTTGCAGGCAAATTACTCCGAGCACTGAGTCCCGCGACAGGCCGGCCGCCTCTGCGGGTGTCAGATCATCCGCGACCAGAATTCCTGGTTGTGGGAGATGAGGAACCTGGCGTCGTTGAATTCCAAGCGCCTCGAGAACTCGATGGCCAATGTCCTGGATGTCCGCCGCGCGTCGCCGCAGATATTCGTCGCTCAAGCCTTGGTAGGCCGCGGCAGCAGCCTGGTAGGAGCGGTGCCACGCTACGGCAGCATTCTCATGCCCATCCCCACTCGCCTTCTCGGAGGCCTCGAGGAGCTCCGGATCCTCGAGAACAAGAGTTTGCGCACGGAAGATTTCCGCCTCTTCTTTCCCGAGAGATTGTCTAAGCGTCATTTCATCTCGTGACAGCTCGGCTTTAGCAGCCTCGATGGCTCGCCTAAGCTTTTCTCTCTCTTTTCTTGTGTCACTAACCTTTCC
>DATDKN010000167.1:0-5917 GCA_036519995.1 Terrimicrobium sp.
TTAGAGAGTTTGCGTCGGTCTGCGAAAGTGTGTTCATTACGTTTAAGCGCCGCGGCGATCGCGTCACTTCCTTTTTACTATCCACGAGACATCCTGACAAGTGGTCCGGCGCTGTCCAATGGCTCGGCTAAACATCCGCAGGATGCCTATGCTGGGAATGTTGCGAGCTGAGAAGTTGACGATGGCGGCTTGCGGCACTTTCTTACACGAGCGATGAATTCCATTGCCCCAAACGCTCACGAAGTCGCGCGCCTCGAAGCTTGAGTTTTTTCACTATGCAGCTCGACCTGGCGCTCTTCCAAACGGCATCCACGCCCGAACCAAAAGTTCACTCCGTGACAGAGGTGACGAGGCGCCTCCGCGAGTTGATTGAGCACGAAATGGGCGAACTGTGGGTGGAAGGAGAAGTTTCCAATCTTCGGAAACAGTCATCCGGGCATCACTATTTCACTTTGAAGGACGATAGCTGTCAGCTTCACTGCGTGCTCTTCAGTGGGACCGCAGCCACCTTGCACAGGATCCAGCTCGCGGACGGACAGCGCGTGCAGGTTCTTGGTTTGATTTCTGTTTATGAGCCGCGCGGTCAATACCAGATGATCGTTCGCCTGGTGCAGGCGCGCGGCGCGGGAACACTGCAGGCCAAGTTCGAAGCGTTAAAACGCAAGCTGGCCAGTGAAGGACTTTTCGAACCTGCGCGCAAGCGCCCGCTGCCACGCTTTCCGCGACGGCTTGGCCTGGTCACCTCGCCGACGGGCGCGGCGATTCGCGACTTTCTCAAGGTCCTTCATCGCCGCCAGCCAGGAATCGAGGTCCTCATCAATCCGGTCCGCGTCCAGGGTCGGGGCGCCAGTTTGGAGATTGCACGGGCGATTCGGGAGTTCGGCGATCGAAGCCGAGGCAGGCTTCCGGCGGTAGATGTAATTGTGATTACGCGCGGCGGAGGAAGTATCGAAGATCTCTGGGAGTTTAATGAGGAGATTGTGGCACGGGCCATTGCGGCCTCACCAGTTCCTGTCCTCAGCGCCATTGGTCACGAGATTGATTTTACGATCGCCGATTTCGTTGCGGACCTTCGGGCCCCCACCCCGAGCGCAGCGGCGGAGATCCTCGCGGCCGATCGACTGGAAGTCCTCGCCCGGCTGCGGCAAGATTTTGTCCGGCTACGGCGCGCCTGCACGAGCCGGCTGGAGTTGCTCAGAGCGCGCTTGGATGCCAGCCGCAGGTCCGCGCTCTTCCGCGAACCGGGTCGGAGACTCTTGGAGCTCCTGCAAACACTGGACCGTCGCTCCGAAGCAATGAATCGCAGTGCTGTCCTGCGCCTCGAGCGAGAGCGGAATCGATTCGACCGGCTGGCCAGTCGTCTGCTTGCAAAAGCGCCTGCCCAGGCAATCGGTGACCGCCGACTCCGTTGCCAATTCCTTGCCGAACGGCTTCGCGAGGCGACCCGCCGCGAGATCATCGCGCGGCAAGCGCGCTTGGATCGGGTGGTCGGTCTCCTCCATGCGCTTAACCCGCAAGCGATCCTCACACGTGGATATACCATCACGATGGATGCCAGCGGCCGACCCTATAGCTCGTCTCACGCGATTAGGGAGGGAACTTTGCTGCGAACCCGTTTCCACGACGGCGAAGTGGAATCGATCACCGCGAAACGTTGACGCCCGCGTAGCATCGCGGTTAAGAAAGACACACGCGTGAAATTGTTGTTCTCTCAGCTTCAGCTAATTTACCGGCGGCCGCTTTTCGAGCTGCTTCAGGAGAGCCGGCGAATTCACGCTGAGAACTGGCCGGAAAACGAGATGCAACTTTGCACGTTGCTGAGCGTCAAGACAGGCGGATGCAGCGAGGATTGCGCCTACTGTGCCCAAAGCGCGCGCTACAGCACCGGCCTGCAACGCGAAAGCTTGATGAGCGTTGAGGAAGTGCTTCCCTACGCATATCGAGCGAAGACAAACGGATCAACTCGCTTTTGCATGGGTGCGGCTTGGAAGGGAGTGCGCGATGGCGAGCGAAAATTTGAGCAAATGCTCGAGACCGTCCGAGCGGTGAGCAAATTGGGAATGGAGGTTTGCGTGACGCTCGGACAACTGAGCGACGCGGAAGCGCAAAAGCTGAAGGAGGCGGGCGTTACCGCTTACAATCACAATATCGACACCTCCCCTGCTTATTATCCCCATATCGTCAGCACGCACACCTTCGAAGATCGTCTGAATACCATTGGCGCCGTTCAACGCGCCGGCATGAGTGTCTGCTGCGGAGGCATTATCGGCATGGGCGAAACCGAAGACGACCGCTTGAGAATGCTCGAGGTGCTCTGTTCATTCGACCCCCCGCCGGAGAGCGTTCCCATTAATTGCCTCGTCCCGATGCCGGGAACTCCTCTCGAGCATGGCGAACCAGTTGATACTTTCGAACTCGTCCGGCTCATTGCCACCACCCGCATCGCGTTGCCGAAGGCAAAGGTGCGCCTCTCGGCAGGTCGCAATCGCCTCTCGCGCGAAGCCCAGGCACTTTGCTATTTTGCCGGGGCGAACTCGATCTTCTACGGCGACAAACTTCTTACCGCTTCCAACCCTGCCGCCGACACGGACCGCGACCTTCTGCGAATTCTCGATCTTCAACCGCAATCGCCTTTTGCCCACCACGCTCAACCTGCATGAAAATCGCCATTGGCTCGGACCACGCTGGATTCAACTACAAACAACGCATCGTCGAACACCTCAAGGAAAAAGGACATGACGTCGTCGACTTGGGCACCCACAATGCCGATTCGACCGACTATCCCTTATGGATCATTCCAACGGCCGAAGCTGTCGCCAAAGGCGAAGCAGAGCGAGGCATCGTTCTCGGCGGATCGGGCAACGGCGAGGCTATTGCGGCGAACAAGGTGAAGGGCATTCGTTGCGGGCTCTGCTGGAACGACGAAACAGCGGCTCTCTCGCGGCAACATAACAACGCCAACGTGCTTTCGCTCGGAGAGCGCATGATCTCAATTGAGATGGCATTGCGAATCGTCGATATCTGGCTGACGTCTTCCTTCGAGGGCGGTCGACATGCCGGGAGAATCGAGCAACTCGCCCGCTACGAGGCAGGGCAGCCGATGCGGTAGGTTTGCACAGTGTCTGCCCCTGCCTGGCTTGTTGCTACCCCCATTGCCCATCGCGGACTTCACAACGAGATTCGTCCCGAAAACTCGCTTGTTGCGATAGACGAGGCGGTCCAGCGCGGCTTTCCCGTCGAGATCGATGTTCAGACGAGCGCCGACGGCCGAGCGCTGGTCTTTCACGATTGGAATCTTCATCGGCTAACCGGCTTCGACGGCCGCGTGAAGTTGACCAATTCGGCGGAGATCGCAAAACTTAGGCTAGCCGGCGGCTCCGAAAGGGTCCCCTTCCTGGAGGATGTTCTCGATCTCGTTAATGGCCGACAGCCGCTAATTGTCGAGATCAAGAACCGCAAGCGACCGGGTCCGCTAGAACCCGAGGTCTCGAGGATATTGCGCAACTATAAGGGTGTGGTTGCGGTCCACTCATTCAATCCATTTTCACTTGGCTGGTTTCGTCGCAACCATCCCGGACTTTGCCGCGGACAGATTTCCTGTTCGTTTGACACCGATGACATGGCGAGCTGGAAGAAGGTGATCCTGGCGCACTATGGAATGAATTGGATGAGCCGACCACACTTCATCTCACATCATTGGAAACAGCTTCCCGCAATCGTTCCGACCTTGCTGCGACTCCTCCTGCGGATGCCATTACTCACCTGGACCGTCCGAGACGCAAAGGAGGAAGCCTTCGCAAGGCGCTACGCAGATAATGTCTTCTTTGAAAGCTATCTTCCGCCTCAAGCTCTTGCGCCTAAGATGGCGGGTGCTTCTCCTCGAGCAACCTGAGAAAGTCCTCCTCGGAAAGGATCTTGATCCCCAGCGCAGTTGCCTCGGTCAGTTTTGAGCCGGCGCCTGGCCCGGCGATAACGAAATCGGTCTTGCGACTGACGCTTCCGCTGACATTGCCTCCGCGAGAGCGGATTAATTCCTGCGCTTCGGAGCGTGGCATTCGCTCGAGCGAACCAGTAAGAACAAACGTCTTCCCGGCAATAGCATTCTGCGCATTAGTGGAAGTCGCGCCCCGGGGGTGGATACCGAGAGCGCGGAGCCGTTCAAGCACTTTCCTTCCACGCTCGCTGGAAAACCACTCCAAGGCCGCGCCGGCGACCACTGGGCCGATCTTTGTGACTGCATCGGAATCGCGCGCATCCTTTCTTTTTGCCCTCTCCGCAAAACCCGCTTCCATAAGCCGCCTCCCGATCTGATCGGCCTCCTGCACGAGAGGCTGATAACGTTGGACGAGGTCCTCTCGCTCGCGTTGACTTTTGCTGCGGTTACTTTTTGCACGCGGATTTGCGCTGACCATTTCTTTCCGCAAATGATCGAGAGCGATGACATCACGGAGCAGTTGCGAGTCGGCGACGTCCTCCAACGATGGGTGAAACTTCGCCAGGTCATGGGCAGTCTCTTCGCCGACCTCGGGGATGGCGAGCGCATGGAGCCAGCGCGCAAGAGGGAGGTGGCGAGCTCGTTCAATCGCTTCAAGAAGTTTTCGAGCGTTCTTCTCTCCGAAGACGCGTGGTTCCGCCGGAGTGCCCAAGTTGAGCGAAGACAAGTCGGACAACTGAAGGCCGAAGATATCCAGGGGTTCGTTAACAAGACCACGCTCAACGAGCTTGTCGGCGACGATCCCACCAAGTGCGTCGAGCTCGAGAGACCCTCTCTTGCCGAAGTACTCAAGGCGGCGGGTCTTCTGGGCGGGACATTGCGGATTCTCGCACACCCAAACCGCGAATTGTGGATCTCTGGTCACCGGCATGCCGCAGGCGGGACAACGACCGTCGATATGGGTAAAGAAATCAAATGGCTTCGCATCCGGAGGACGCTTCTCGAGCAGGACAGCGACGACGGCGGGGATTACCTCGCCCGCTTTCTCGATGACGACCATGTCTCCGATGCGAATGTCCTTGCGGCGAATCTCGTCTTCATTGTGCAGCGTTGCGCGGGAAATAGTGCTTCCACGAAGCACAACAGGCTCGAGTTCCGCAACAGGCGTCAGCACACCGGTGCGCCCGACTTGAACCGTGATGCCGCGCAGACCTGTCGTTGCCTGCTCGGCAGCATATTTCCACGCCCTGGCCCACTTTGGTGCCCGTGCTGAATCTCCCACCCGTTCGCGCAGTGCGCGATTGTTGAGCTTTATCACGGCTCCGTCAGTTTCGAAGCCGAAGCCATCTCGAATCATGTCGAGTTCATTGATGGCGTTCAAAACCTCTTCAGGCGAAGGGCAGACTCGCGTCCACTCGTGAGTTCGCAACCCGACACTTCTCAACCAATCCAAGACTTCCTGTTGTGTTTCGGGAACCTCTTGGTCTTCACCAACAACGCCGAGGCCGTAGGCAACGAATTCGAGGGGCCGGCGCGCGACAAGTCGAGGGTCGAGGAGCTTCAGAGAACCGGCAGCCGCATTTCGAGGATTGGCAAATGGTTCCTGACCCGCAGCCCTCATCTCCTCACAAAGTCGCGCGAAAACCGCGAGGGTCATGAAGACTTCACCCCTCACCTCAAGAATCGATGGCACAGCTCCTTTCAGCCGGAGAGGAATCGCGCGGACGGTTTTCAGGTTCCCGGTGATGTCGTCACCAATCTCGCCATCGCCCCGTGTTGCGCCGGTGACAAAGATGCCTCGCTCGTAACGCAGGCTAATCGCCACTCCATCGACTTTCGGCTCGACCAGCCATTCTAACGGCTCTCCGGGAACAGCCTTGGCGACGCTGCTAATAAATTTCCGCAAACCCTCCAAGCCCTCCTTCGCAAAAAGGTTGTCGAGTGAAAGCATCGGCATTGCATGACGGACCTGTGCGAAACCTT
>DATDKN010000168.1:0-4887 GCA_036519995.1 Terrimicrobium sp.
GGAAGACAAACAAAGAAATCGCAATCATCCTTGGAATGGCAACTGAGACCGTCAAAGCGCATTTAAAGGATATTTACCTCCGGCTTCATATCGAGAATCGGGCCACTGCCGCGTCGATGATTGCGGCGGTGCTCATCGGCGCATAATCGCTGAACGGGTAGACCGCGCCACGGAGGTATCGCGGGAGAGTTGCCGGTAATCTTGACGGGTCTGAATGAATGCTCGGATTCCACGGGCACGCAAAACCTTGGTATGAGGGAGATGCCTCTGGACTGCGGTGCAGAGCCGCTAAGGCACAGCCGGAGCGTTTGTGCTTGGGGCGAGCGTCGCAGGAGCATTCGTCGTGCTTAGGACAGGCACATTCGTCGTGCTTAGGACAGGGACATTTGGTGTACTCAGCACTGGGACGTTGGTCGTGCTTAGCGGCGGGACGTTATTAGTAGTGCTTAGCGGAGCATTCGTGGTGCTTAGGACCGGGGCAGTCTTTTGGTCTGGCATGGTGCCGGCTTGACCCGTGGTTTTCAGCGCCACCCTCTTGATGGGCGGATTGATTCCGTCGCCTTTCAGAGCGTAATAATGCTGAAGCTCAGCCATTCGAGGATTGGGCGGTTCCGTGCAAGAGACAACCACCCCGACAGGCACGAAAATCAACAAGAGGAACTTGCAAGAGCATTTCATATCCATGTTTCCGGTCGGATTTTGCTCCACTGCGGCGGGGACTGCAAGAACGGCGCTTTAGAAGTAGCGAATTCGTGCGAGAATGATAGCGAGTTTTCCCGTGCAAATGAAGTTGTAGCTGCACGCTGGAGTGTCTCTCTGGCGGTTCGGTCACATCCACTCATACCACCAGAGTCATGTTTTCGCGGGCGAGGAGAGAATCTGGAAAAAGCTGCTGGGCGTGCTGCTCGATCTTATCGAGGAAGCTATCATCATGGTCAGGGTCGTGGTGGGTCAAAACCAGCCTCTTGACCCCAGCGCGTCGCGCACATTCGACGGCCTGCAGGTAGCTTGAATGGCCCCAGCCGCGGTGACTGGCAAGTTCGTCAGGTGTGTATTGGGCGTCATGGAGAAGAAGGTCAGCCCCTCGGCAGAAGTCAACAATGTCCGGATCCAGGTCGCTTCCATGTTCAACGTCTGTACAGAAGACGATCGATTTCCCACTGCGTGAGAGTCGATAGCTGTAGGCGCTGCCAGGATGCCGGTGTTTTCGAGCGACCACGACGGCGTGCGGAAAAAAGCGAACGTCCACGTCGGGCATGATGAACTCGAAGTTGGCGCCCATGTCGGAGAGCTGCACGGGAAAATATTCGCGCTGCATGGGAACTGAGAAAACGCGCTCGAGGTCATCAACTGGACGGTCGCGACCGAGCGCGAGGAGCGAGATCTTCCGGCCTTTGACGTAAGCAGGTGCAAAAAAGGGAAGCCCCTGAATGTGATCCCAATGAAAGTGGGTAAAAGCGATTACGATCGGCTTCGCCCGCAGAATGGGATCCTCCATTATATGGCGTCCGAGGTGCCGTATTCCCGTCCCCGCGTCGATGATGCCAATATTCACGGCGTCATCGGAAGTAACCAAGACGCAACTCGTACTCCCACCGTACTTGTCGAACTCTCGTCCGTTCACAGGAATTGATCCTCGGCATCCGTAGATGGTAATCTTGATGTCACTGCTGCCGTATGGTCGTTGGGGGTCCGGCTTTTCCATTGCCACAGAATAAGCTGGACGGGGTGGTGCGACAATCCGGGAAGCACTGATCCCGAAAGAAAGCGCTGAAGAGCACACCAGGTTGCGGATTGCGCTCTTCGGCGGTACGTTGAAACACCATGAAGAAGCTATTAGCTCCTCTTGTGGCGATGTGGGCTGGCTTCGCCGGATCGGTCTTTGCTCTGTCGGGCGATCTTGCCGGCAATACCCGCGCGCTGGAACATCTCGGAGAGTTAAACACCCAACTCAAAACCGCGTTGAGGGAGGATAATGCCGTCGGCCTGGCCGCGCTTTTCACCGAGGAAGCGGTGTGTGTAACACCGCAGGGCGTGCTCATAGGGCGAGAGGCCATTGCCGAGGGTCTGGATCAGGCATTTAAGGGTTCATGTTTGACAAGCCAGATCTTTCAAACCGATCAGCTTCACTCCTTGGGCAGCGACGCCTGGTCGGTGGGTCAGTGGTGGACGACGCTGCAAAGTCTCCAAGGGGCGGCATTTCTAAGTGGCTACTGGTCGGCGATCTTTGTTCAGGAGGGCGGGGCTTGGAAGATGCGCATGCTCACCTTGAGTGAAACTTCACGATACGGCTCGGGCTCGCTCGCGGGAAATCATTGAGTCCCGCAACGGCAGGCAAATGCCGGCTCATTGACACGCAGAAACGGTTTCAATTGCTCGCGAACCGACCACTCAGCGTGCACTTTGAGCGTCATTGTTTCTACAATTACCTGCTTAATCGGCGAAGTCTTTTGACGAAGTAGTTGGGGCTTCGGTGTAGTCCCGACGCGCGTAAAAGCCGTCGGCGCCGGTCAGTCCGAGCGTGGCAATCTAATTCGATACGGTCACACTCTTTCTGCCAGCCGGCAGGCCCCGCGTACCGCTCAGCGCCAAGGCGACCGGGGAACACAAACCTAACTCCTTAACTCCACGACAAAGACACAAAGATCCCAGCGCGGAGCCCAGTTGACAAGATTCCCATAGTGAGGGCACGAACTACCTACAGAGTTTCTTTCGTCCATACATTGGCGCTCACGCGTTAGACTAGTGGTAACGCTGAGCGCGCCGGATGAGCGCTCCTTAATCGGAGGCGATCTTCGCTGCGAACACGCTGCGTTACGGGACTCGAAACATTGCAGCCAGTAGCGCAAGAACGAAGATCCAGCTCAGCGTGTCAAAACTTACTATTGTCCCGATAATGATCATCGATCCAGCCAATCCCTACTGGAGAATCAGCTCAAATGCCGGTCTCCTCAATCGGAATAGTCCTGATTGTTTGCTAGGGATTTCCGCCAGACGGTCGCTGCCTTTGGCTCACCCGGCGTCGAGATCAAGGCTTACTGCGCAGGTGCGAACATTCGTCGAGCCAAGCGCGGGCAGCGCTCGGTTGCGGCGCGACTCTGAGGCACCGCCTAGCGCCTTTGTCCCCGCTTGGCTGGGGCGACCTCTTCGCCGTGGCCTTTGTCCTGCTCGAGAGGTGGGACCGGTTCGGTTTTCCTGGTCTTTCGCTTGGTTGCCTTTTGGCGCTTTGACGTGTCACTCTTCTGTCGCATGCGAGTGAATCGTGGCAAAGCGGCTGCTCGGCGGCATGGACGATGCTCTATCTGTGTCGCCTGGCTGCCACGAGGTCGGCGTCAGCGCGGCCGTCTTTTATATTCATGGGAAGCTGCAAAGGTAAGCGCGGCGAGTATACCGCCGAGGATGTACCAGATAAGGGTTCCGGCTTTCGTTGTCGATGTGCGACCGGTCTCGCGTTTGCCGATCCCGAAAGCGGGGGGCAATGTTAGCACGGCCAACCCCATCGCCAAGCCGAGGGCACCGCCGCGAAGCCAGGCGGTCTTGGGACCACCCAAGCCCACCAGGCCATAGAACATCGAATTGGAGGCGAGCGATCCCAGCAGCGCCAGCGCTTTTGCCGGCAGACCGCTCGGAGGCTGAATGCCGAGCTTCTTGAACGCGGCAGTGGCAAGTTGCAGACCGAGAATATCAAGCCTGGGGGCGCCCGGAAGAAACCTACTCGCCACGTAATTGAGAACCGCGACTGAGGTGGCGCCCACTAGACCCGAGCCGATTCGCACCCCATTCATTTCTCGGTTTCCTCTTCAGCACGAGACGTTGTCTCGCTTTTATTTCGGGCGGCACCGCGCCCACGCCTCGATGAAGACCCTCGTCCAGTTAGCTTCTGAAGCTCGTCGATCCGTCGCGACGCCTGAGCCTTGGTCAGGGTCTCATCGAATTCGACTCTCGCCTCCTGGCAGAGCGTTTTCAGGTAAGATGCTTGTGGGCCGGTCATCGGCTCATCGCCAGTGCTCCACTCGCTGGGATCCTTTTCTGGGTTTTGATTCACGTCTTGATCTTGGCTGAGAGGTTATCGTGAAAGGGGCTTCTTAATTCGAAATCGCCGGGGTCTCTATCCGTTCGGATCGGACGATGCTTCGTTCTTTGCTGAACGGACCCTAGTATCGAACTCCGCTTCCTCCACCCCCTCGCGGACAAGCTTCTCCGGCACAAGTGACTCGTCATCGGGACGCGTTTTTTCCTTCTGCTTCCCAAGCGAGGCCGGAGCGACACCGGCATCGGGTCGATCCCCCTCGGCAATCTGGTCCTCCGCGTCTTCGCGCTCGGAGAGTGGCTCATTGAGTTGACGTCGAGCTTCTTCGCGATCCAAATCGTTTACCTCGGCGCGTCCGTCACTCTCAGCAATCTGTCTTGCGCGCTCCTCCAGAGTGGCATTGCTCGCCTCGCCAAATCCGGCGGAACCAATTTCAATGCGTTCTTGTCCATCCATAGGTCTTGCTGAAATATCTTCGCTCCTAGCAGGGACCCCATTGGTCAGGAACATGCCTGACCGATCCTTGGGGGTTCTTGCCCTGATATCTCTCGTCGAGCGGAACCTGAAAGCCTCAGGCGAGTTGGGGTCGATTAGTAGGATATGAAACGCACATTACTCGGCTTAGGGCTCGCCTTGGCCCTTAGCAGCATCGGTCTCGCTCAACAGAGCAGCGGAAGTTCTGCCGCTGGCGCCGGCACGGGAGCCCCCGGCGGGGCACCCCAAAGTGGACAGACTGGTCAGAGCGGGCAAGCGGGTCGGCAAGGCACACCCCAGGCAGGCAGAACCACCGACCAATCCGCGACCGCCAACCAAAGTGGTGCGGCGAATCAAAGTGGGGTTGCAAATCAAAACGCGGT
>DATDKN010000169.1:0-3073 GCA_036519995.1 Terrimicrobium sp.
CCAGCGCACCGGCACGCAAGGCGCGCAAGGCATACAGTGATTCGTCATGCATTGAAAGCATCAGGAGGGGCAGATTCGGCTGCTCGGCCTTCATCAGTTTGATCAACTCAATCCCGTTGGTTCCCGGCAAGGAAATGTCGAGCAGGGCTACATCGGGCCGCAGCGTGCGCATGGCTTCGAGGGCGGAGGGGGAGGAGGAGGCTTCTCCGCACACCATCAGATCCTGCTCGGCATTGATCAGCGCCGTGATGCCATGGCGAAAGACAGGATGGTCGTCAACAATGAGAACGCGTCGCTTGACCTTGGTGGAATTAGCAGGTTCGTTTTCTATTTTGCTCGAGGTCATGACGTCTGGGGAAAGGTGCAGCCAACGCTCGTTCCGACTCCGCTATGGAACTTGAGGCGAAGCTGTCCGCGGATTGCTTTGGCGCGGTAGCGAAGGGTCTTGGAGGCGATGTGATTTGCGTCAGCAGTGAGCGGGCCTTCTTTCGCGCCATTATCGAAAATCTCGATCCGAAGGGAATCCCCTTTGGCAGAAAGATGGATGGAAACTTTTGTTGCTCCCGTGTGATGGAGCGCATGGAGGATCGTCTCCTGAATGATGCGATAGGCGTGGAGGGCCGATTGGGCACTCGGGCGGGGCACGTCTCCCAAACAATGAAATTCGCACGGAAGAGCATCTTTCATCCGATCCGCGAGACCTTGAATCGCGGACTGCAATTCGCCGGATTCGAGTTCGACCGGATGGAGGGTCCGTGAAATGTCCCGCACCTGTGAAACCGTTTCATTGACCATGCGGGCTAGTTCATGAAGCTGCTCAGCATGACGCGATCCCTCACGGCCGAGGTCTCCTGCGAGGGCTTTTACCGCGAAGGCGGCGCCAAGAATTTGCTGGCAAAGATGATCATGCATCTCTTTGCCGATCCGCCGTTGCTCGCGGTCGGCAGCATCCAGGAAAGCATGCTCAAGAAACCTCGATTCGGTCGCGTCGCTGAACGCCAGAAGGAGACGACGACTGTCCGGGCGAATCTGTAGAGCCCAGATCTCCACAGGCACGATGGCGCCATCTTTCGCCTGGCAAAGGACCTCGCATTGGGACACTCCGTCGTGAGTGACAGCCGCAAGGCAATCTTCAAAGTCCTTGCCAGCCGAAAGAAGGACTATGCTGCGCCCAATCATTTCTTCCTCTCGCCAGCCAAAAATCCGTTCGGCCGCGGCGCTCCAGCGACTCACTTGGCGTTTCCCATTTACTTCCACCAGGGCAATGCGGCCTGCATCGAGGAGAGCGCAGAGAGCCTGACTCTCCTGCAACCCCATCTTCTCCACGGATGTGACGGTATTGGCGGAAGTCATCTGCCAAGAATATATCGCCTCTGTCAAAAGTCTGCTCTGATCGATTAAAGAACTCTTTCTCGTCGCAAAATTCCTAAGTGCCATCGCCGTTTCCAGTGCGCCGGAGAGCAACCTCGGTTAAGTCGCTCAGGGTCCTGGGGGGCGTCCCCGGAAGAGGAACGACACCAGAAACAGGATGATGAAGATACCAAAGAGAACTTGCGCAATCCACGCTGCCGAGCCCGCGATTCCTCCGAAGCCCAGAACTGCCGCGATGAGCGCTATGATCAAGAAGGTAAGTGCCCAACTAAGCATAGGTTCCTTTCTATTTTGTTCGTGAATCGCACTGGCTCCGGGAGCCGAGCGTGTCCTGCAGAAGACCATCATTTTCCTGAGGCTCTCCTCAGGGCAAACCCCTAAAAGGCTTACGAATCCTGTCGCAGTTGAGCCGCGGCTGACGCCAAGAGCGCATCTAGATCCTCGGGGAGGAAAGGCTTCGTGAGATGATGCTTGTAGCCTGCGGCCAAGCTTTTTTCACGGTCAGAATGCGTGCCGAAGCCGCTCATAGCGATGCCGAAGGGTTTCGACTCCAGCTGCCGGATCAACTGCCAGCCATCGCCATCCGGCAAACCGATGTCGCTAATAAGAATGTCGAATTTCGACGAGGAAAATGCCTTGATGGCTGAAGCCATATCGCGAGTGCCGCAAACCTCGTGTCCTTGAATCTCCAAATACTTGGCGAGATATTTCAAGGTGTCTTCATGGTTTTCGACCAGGAGAATTTTTAACGAGGATGAGGGGTAGTTCATCGGTTGCGCTTAGCGGATTGTGGCAAGTTCAAGGGCAAAAGTTGCACCTTGATCCTTGCCATCGCTTCGAGCGATCAGGCTGCCGTGGTGGGCGTCCACAGTGGCCTTCGAGAGGGCGAGCCCCAAGCCGAGACCTCCGAATTGTCGCACCGAATCGGACTCCCCCTGTTCAAAGGGATTGAAAATACGGGTCAAGAGTTCGGGATCAATGCCGACACCGGTATCCGACACCTCGACCACAATCGGCCCATCCTTGTTGTATGAGTGAATAAAAATCTCTCCTCCTTTCGCAGTAAACTTGACCGCATTCTTGATCAAATTCCAGAAGACTTGTTGCAGGCGGGCGAAGTCGCCCAGCACAAAGCTCTTCCTTGCGGACAATTGTAGACGGAGGCGAAGATTCTTTGCAACGATATCCGGCTGGCAGGTCTTTAGCGCTTGCTCAAGTGGGACATGGACATCGAGCTGCTCGAGCTCGAGTTCGACTTTGTGCCGCGCGATTCGCGTCAGATCGAGCAGGTCCTCGATGAGGCGCGCTTCGACCTTGATGTTGCGCTGGATCATGTCGAGCGCATCGAGCACCTCGTCGGAAAGGCCTTTCTCGGAACTGATCGCCGACACAGCCATCAGCACTGGCGTGAGCGGGGTCCGCAGCTCGTGGCTGAGGACGGCCAGAAACTGATCCTTCGCGCGCCCGGCAGCTTCGGCTTGTTCTCGGGCAAGCTCCGCTGCGGCCAGCGCGGACTGGAGCTGTTGCTGATGGGCACGCAACTGCTCCTCGAATCTTGTGCGTTCGGTGATGTCGCGGATTACACCGATCATGCGGACAGGGCGTCCCGTCTGTTCGTCGTAATAAGCGCGCCCATGAGCTGACAACCAGCGAATCTCGCCGTCCAGCCCTGACGAGCGGAACTCCCCCTCAAAATCCACCC
>DATDKN010000170.1:0-4794 GCA_036519995.1 Terrimicrobium sp.
AGACAGACTTGAATTTCCGGATTCCGGGACCACTTAGTGACACCAGAAGCGCAGCCGTTTCTGCAAGCCTCCGGCGCGATCTGCGAAGTCTCCCTGGATCGAGCGCAGTTGCTTCTTGGTGACGGGCCATTTGGCGATCAACTCTTCCAAGGCTTTTTCGAACCATTCGCGCACCGTCTGAACGGGATCCGGCGGCTTGGGAGGAGCCGGTCGAAGAAGAAAGCCGAGGATCGCTCCTACGATCAACGTGCCTAAAATGATTGGAATCGGATTTTCGCTAAGGTACTTCCTGCCGGCTCGAAGCGCGTCTTCAGTTGCCCCTTGAGCGATCTCGAATGACTCCTGAGATCGTTCGTCATCTGGCCTATCGAGGTTATTTGTCATTTCTTTTCACGGGTTACTTGGAATCGAATCGCAGGGCGCCGTTGACTGTATGGCAATTCTCCGCCTCCGGAATTCGGAAACAAGATTCGTGTGACGCGAGCTCAAGGCGACCGTGGCTGCGGAGGCGCCTGCCGATCCGCCAACGCGTCGGTGAAAGCAAAGAAACGGCCGAAGGCGCCGGGAATTGCGAACTTTCAATAGGACACCTAACAAGATCTCATCGCGAAGACATGTGAGCCTCAGCAAAGGCTATCGACGATTGTCGCTGGCTTCCCCGATCAAAAGCAATGAAGACCCAGGTTCGAGAGTCAATAAAAACCACACGATTTACTGCGATCGTGGAGGCCGCCGGTCCCCCTGACGTTCATGTTCTCCTCACAGCGCCTGAAGACGACAAAGTGCTTCAGAGCGCCATCAAACAGAATCGTGTCATGACCATCGAGCAGGGACGAAGTCGCGGGAAGATGGATCGCGGCTCGATCGGGTTTAGCCCCGGTCCCTCGCGACAGTTTCTCATCTTTCCCAAGTCGCTTGCTCAGTTTGCCGGCAGCAGCGTGGTTGCCATAAAGTATGATCTCCTGAAGCAGGGTGACGCGCGAGTTCCTTCGCGCTCCTTCCTGAAAGCAACAGCGATCAAGAAGGAGAAGGAACAAGCGGCTGACAACAGGAAAACTCAGCCGTCCTCGCCGGCGAAGATAATTCCGTTCGCGAGCCCTGCGCCGCCCCCTCCTCCGGAGCCAGTCAAACCCGCCCAGGATCTTCAGAGCGAGTTGCGAGATGCCATTGAACTTTTGGACCAAGGGCGACATGACGCTGCCCTCAACCTTCTCCGACGCATCCTCAAAGATTTGCGGCAGTCGCGGTCGGAGTCTTCGAAATCAGAGAGGCAGAGAAAATGAGACCACTTTGGAAAGGCGCAATTAGCTTCGGGCTGGTGACAATTCCGGTGTCGCTGTATCCGGCCATTGCGAGAGAGGAGCTAAAATTCCGGATGCTGCGCAAAGCTGATCATAGTCCGATCAACTACAAGCGAGTGGCCGAAACCGATGGCAAGGAGGTGCCGTGGGATCAGATCGTGAAGGGATACGAGTACGAGAAAGGAAAATACGTCGTTCTCAAGGAGGAAGATTTTGCGCGCGTCGATGTCGAGGCGACGCAAACCGTCGACATCATCAATTTCGTTGCGCTGAAGGAGGTTGATCCTCTGCTCTTTTACAAGCCGTATTATCTGGAGGTGGGAAAGGGCGGGCAGAAGGCTTACGTCCTTCTTCGGGACGCGCTTGTTGAGGCTGGCCGCATCGCCATTGCGAAAGTGGTGATTCGCGCGCGCCAGCACTTGGCTGCCGTGAAGCCGCAGAATTCAGGCCTGATGTTGGAGTTGATGCACTTTCCAGATGAATTGATCGATGCCTCCCAATTCAAAGCCCCGACCCTGAAATCCGTGGGTAAATCGGAAATGCGCATGGCCTTGCAGCTCGTCGAGAGCATGTCAACGGGCTGGAAACCTAAAGAGTACACCGACGACTATCGCGAGGCTCTGAAGCACCTGATCGAGGAAAAAATCGAGCACGGAGATAAGGCAACTCCCGCGCCGACCAAGAGGAAGAAGCCGTCCAATGTGGTCGACCTGGTGGCCATACTGCGAAAGAGCATCCAAGAAACTGGACATGCGGAAAATGCGCGAAAAACCAAAACCAAGAGCGCGAGATCCAAGACCGCTTCAAAACGCAAGAAGGCGGCCTAGTGCAGTCCTCCAGGATCGAGAGAGCCCCGGCCGGTTGGCGAACGACCGTGCGAAATCGGCAGTGACTTCCCCCAAATGTGGCCGCCGTGTGAAAACACGCGCGCGGTGCGTCTGAGTTCCGATGTTCGGTTAGACCGAGGAGGATTTATGCCCGTTTGCGAAACATGTGGACACAACTACGACAAGGCCTTTCAGATCCTGGTCTGGGGCCAATCTCACACCTTTGATTCCTTTGAGTGTGCCATCCAAGCTCTTGCGCCCACATGCGCGCATTGTGGATGTCGCGTCATCGGACACGGTGTGGAAGTCAACGCGACCGTATATTGCTGCGCCCACTGCGCGAGCCAGGCTGGTTCGAAAGAAATCCGCGATCGCGCCTAGGCGTCGCATTGCCTGCTGTCGGAAAGTCGCGATGGCTCGACTGTGGCAAGGATGTGGCGCACAGCTGAGATTCAGCAGTGATTCCGAATTCGGTTCTCGAAAGCAACAGCCTGTCTGCGATCAGACGGGCGGCTGCGGATTGCAAGAATTGTCCTCTCTGGAAGAGCGGTACCCAGACCGTCTTTGGGGAGGGGAAGCCGTCCTCTACCATCATGATTGTCGGCGAACAGCCCGGAGATCAGGAGGATCTCTCCGGCAGGCCGTTTGTCGGCCCAGCTGGAAAGCTGTTGGACCGTGCTTTGGAGGATGCCGGCATCGCCCGGAGCGATACCTATGTGACCAACGCAGTAAAACACTTTAAGTGGGAACCCCGTGGCAAGCGTCGAATTCATAAGAAGCCATCGCCAAGGGAAATCGCGGCCTGCCGTCCGTGGTTAGAAGCAGAACTAAGAATTATCCGGCCAAAAACTGTTGTTTGCCTTGGCGCGACCGCCACGTTCGCAATTCTGGGCCCAAAAGTGCGTGTCCTGAGAGATAGAGGACGCGTGTTCTCATCGCCGATGGCGGCGAGAGTATTCGTCACCATTCATCCCTCACTCCTCCTTCGCCTCACTGACCGGAGTGACGCCGAACGCGAGTATGACCTGTTCGTCCGCGATTTACGTGCCGCTGCCACTGGTGCCGAGGTCGCCGCTGGGGCAAAGCGCGACGACATCCATCAGGCTGGTGAATAACGATTCCCCAGTATGAACAAACTCCAGATCAAAGGCAATTGGAACGAAATCAAGGGCAAGCTAAAACAAAAGTTTGCTGATTTGACAGACGACGACCTCACGTTTGCCGAAGGTAAGGAAGACGAAATGCTGGGGCGCTTACAACAGCGACTTGGCAAAAGTGAGGAAGAAATCCGTCGCGCCATGGAGGAGCCATGACAACCGTAGTCGCAATATTTGACGCGGCCGAGCAGGTCGAGGATGCAGTGAATCGCCTTGCTACTGCGGGATTGGACACGGCGGTTGTCGATGAAACCAGCCTCGCCCAGGAGCCGGGCAGTGTAGACCCAGTCGGGGCTGCGGTAGTGCCGGGCGCCGCCGCTGAGATCGTCGCAGGAAGAGACGAACCGAACTTAATCCCAAAACGCGATAAGAATGCTCTCGACAGAGCATTCAGGGCTCGCCTCGATGAAGACTATGGGCTGCCCGACGACGTGATTGAGGCTTATGCGACAACATTCGCGCATAGTGGAAGGTTTGTGCTCGTGCGTGCGAGTGGTAAGGACGCTGACCGGGCCATGGAAATGCTCCGGACGGCGGGCGCCAGTCGGGTCAACAAGCACGATTGATCCACAGATCGGCATCTAGGCCTTTTTTCGCGGCCGCCGGGAGAGCGTCTGTTGGAGAAGCATCAGCACCGCCGCCTCATCTGGCGGAAGTTTCCGAACTCCGATGGTAAGTTTTTGCTCGGCTCGACGCTTGAGGTGGTCCACCAGCGTTCCATCCAGGTAACTCTCAAGCACCACGGGGTGAACGTAACATCTTCTGCAGATGGCGGGAGTATTTCCGAGCATCCGGGCGACCGCTTCGACCGCTTGCAAGAGATTTCTCTTCGCTTCGGCTTCGGAGGTAAATTTCTCAAATTCTTGCAACGCTCTTGCCGCCAAGACTGTTCCCGCCCAGGTTCTAAAGTCCTTGGCGGTAAAATCCGCGCCTGAGATTTCGCGTAGGTAGGCATTTACATCGCTGGAGGTGATGTCCACCGGCGCACCCGACTCGTCGACGTATTGGAAAAGCTCGTAGCCGGGAAGATCGCGACATCGTTTGACGATATTTGCCAGGTTGCGATTGCGGATGTCGAAAACGTGTTCTTTTCCAGATTTGCCGCGAAATTTAAAGATGACCTTGCCCGAGCAAATTTCCGCATGGCGGTCCTGGAGCGTCGTCAGTCCATAAGATTTGTTATCGCGCGCATACTCCTCATTGCCCACTCGAATCAGCGTCGTCTCGAGCAATCGGACGATGGTCGCGAGCACCTTTTCGCGCGGCAAGCCGCGGCGGGCGAGATCTCGTGCGATCCGTCGGCGAATTTTTTGCAAAGCACGGCCGAAGCCAATCACGCGATCGTACTTGGTCTCGTCGCGGATTCTTCGCCAGGTTGAATGGTAGCGGTACTGTTTGCGACCGCGGGCGTCGCGTCCGGTGGCCTGAAGATGGCCCGAGGCATCCGGGCAGATCCATACGTCACTCCAGGCAGGCGGAATTGCCAGACGCTTTATCCGCTCAAGCGAT
>DATDKN010000171.1:0-2551 GCA_036519995.1 Terrimicrobium sp.
GCCCCAACAAGGCCAATCTGAAGACGCTGCAAACCCAGTGGCTGCGGTGGCTCGAGGAGGCCGCTCAGAAGATCGCCGCCGATCCAGCGACCGCGGCCATGTCCGACAGCAGCAAGCCGAACCTCAGCAGCATCGTGCTTCTGGCAAAATGCGACGGAAAAACCATCCTACTCACCGGTGATGCGAGGGGCGACTACATCATCGAAGGGCTGCAGACCGCGGGGCTTGCCAAGAACGGCAAGCTGCACGTCGACGTTCTCAAGGTGCAGCATCATGGGAGCAACCGCAGCACCACGCCCGACTTCTTCAGCGCGATCACGGCAGACACTTATGTGCTCTCGGCCGACGGCCGGCACGGCAACCCAAAAGTCGATACAATGAAATGGATCGTAGAGGCTGCGCGCCACCGGCGCCAACCAATTGCGCTGGTAGCTACCAATCAGACAGAGACGATCACCGAGCTCCAGAAGAAGCTGCCGCAGGCCGATTTTGGCTATACGCTGAAGCTCTTGTCGGAACGTGAGCACAGCATCGAGATCGTCCTGAACGCGTGATTCTTGCTACGTTATTGAGCCAATGTCAGGCGTCCCCGGGAGGCGTCAGGGGCGCGACTGCGGCGCTTCCTGACGAACCGGCGGTCGCAGCACCCCTTCGACACGACCCCAATCCGAGGGCTGGGCAAGGAGCACCGGTGAAGCCCAGATCGGGTCTCCGTTTTCAAATTCATTGTGCAGGTCTTCGCGAGCTTTGCGGAGGGCCGAGCACACATTCAGCCGATTCCTGAGCAGTTCATTATAGAACTCCCGGGTAAAATCGACGGCCTTCTTGTCGTCCAGATCCCAGCTGAACCCAATCGTCGTCCGGATGCTGTTCCTGGCGAATTCCGCCGCAGCCCGCGACGCGCTGCTGCGACAGCAGCTCAAATACACGAGCTCCACGCTGGTGTTCCTCAGCCAGCTCGCGACGGTCGCGATCGAAACCGCCCGCGGCTTGGGATAGCCCGAGAAGACCAGGTATCCGCGGTCATCTCCGAGAGCCTCCCGCCTGCCAAGTTCCCTTCCCCGCTTCGCTTCCGGCTTTTTCGGCTTTGCCGCGGCAAACAGAGCGTGTCCGGCAAAATGAACCACGTCATAGCGATTCGGATTCGCTTCCAGATGCTTTTTGACTCTCTCCGCTAGTGACCATTCACCACCATGCTGATGACGGTCTTCGCCGCTGAGCACGTCCACTTTGACCGTAGAAGACAACTGCTCGAGGGCCTTAATTGCCGCGATTTCGTTTTCAATGTGAGGCAACGCGTTGAGCAAGCCGTCGGCCCAGAATTTCCTCCAAAGCATATCGTCGGGCCCTATCGGCGACGAATTGTCGTCCAGTGTAGCTCCGATAACCAGAATATTGAGAGGGCCGATCTCGCCAGATCGCGCTTCGGAAAAACTACCGATGGAGTCTCGCTCGCGCCGTGTGATGGTCGCTTCGAGCATCAGATGGCCGCGGGCGGGATTGCAAATCGACTCCCACAGGCCATCGAAGACCCGGCGCCCAAGGCTAAAGCGTAACCGTACGTCTAGACCCTGCCGGCCGATCGTAGCGCCCTTCACGGTAGCGTAATGATCCGCAAAAACATTCGTGACCAATAATTTGTAGAAGCGCTCTCCTAGGGAACGGTAGTCCCTTTGCCAGAACTCATACTTTTTCGTACTTTTCAGCGCCTTGGAGAACTTGTCCGAGAGCTTGCGCGACTCCGCGATCAGGTCATCCACCTTCTTTTGGTTGAGACCCAGCGGCACGGCAGAGACATCGCTCAATTGTTTATCAACATTGATCACGTATCTGACCGTGGCAAACTTGGTCTCGTTGGGTACATCAACCTCAATCAGCGCAAATTGCTCGCGAGAGGCGCGCAGTAGGTCCTCGGACTTCGCGCTATCCAAAGTGGCGGGTTGCTCCGGAGCTTCCAGAGGCGTCCAAACATCCAGGTCCTTGGCAAACAGGACACAATCCTCAACGTAATCCGTGGCCGCACCGACCTGCAGCCATCTGCAACGCTTCAAAGACTTGACCACGCTGCGATGCTCCGGGCGGTCGGACACCAGGATGCAAGCCGGAGGCGATTGGCGCGACTGTATTTCCTTGACGAAGCTCAGTCCCGGCAAACTCTGAGCGTTCGGGGCAGACTGACTTTCCGCAAGCGACGCGGTCACGATGACGAGCTCATCCACCTCGCCACGAAGAAGGCCTCTCGCGCCATCAACTGTAGTCGCCGTCTGGATTTCGGCGCGGCCGCCCACAAATTCGAACTCCCCGGCAATCGCTTGCGCGCCCTTTTTCAGTTCGGATAGCTGCTCCGGGTCACTGCTCGCCACTATGATACGCCAACTCATCGAACCCTCCTCCGCGTCAATGTCGCGCAAGCTTCAGTCGTAACGACAATCGCTCGATCTCGTCCGTCTGCCTTTGCCGCTTGAAAGCGCCGCCGCATTCGCGAGCAATCTGCCCAATCACTCGTTCGCCCAGCGCAATCTCTGTCCGCATCGCCTCCACGAGCTTCTCA
>DATDKN010000172.1:0-13427 GCA_036519995.1 Terrimicrobium sp.
ATCGAAGCCGGAACCGCCAGCTACTGAAGAAGAGGGCAACGGTCGTTAACAAGGCCAGCCTCAATGTCAGCCAGATCGGTTGCCAAAGTTCGGGCGGAGCGCCTAACATCGTCGGTGAAGCGGCTATTCAGGCAGCCGAAAGCCAAACCGATCAAAGATCGTGCGTGCGTCGGCGCTACGAAGGAACTCTATATAAACCTGAGCGGCGGGGTTCGCAGCACCGTTCCTCGTCACCACGGCTCCCTGTTCGAGCGGCGAATAAGCATGATTCGGAACTTCAATCCAGCGACCTTTGGAACTAAGGCTAGGAGCAAGGACAATGGATAAGGCAACACTTCCGGCGTCAGCATTGCCGGTCTCCACGAAGTGTGCCGCTTGGGCGATGTTTTCACCAAAAACCAACTTTCCTTGAACGGTGTCCCACGCATCGAAATAGGCAAGAGCCGCCTTCGCGGCGCGACCGTAAGGAGCGTGCTCGGGATTTGCGATGGCTACCTTCCGAATTCTCGGGGCAGCGAGTGATTGAATGCCGGAGGAAATATCCACAGCGTCACTTGCGGTCCAGACGACGAGATGTCCGATGGCGTAGAGGTGAGAGATTCGCGCGACGCCAAGCCCGCCTTGATCAGCTCCAGCGGGTAGCGCATATCCGCCGAAAGAAAGACGTCGAATGGCGCCCCATTGCTGGTCTGCGCGAACAGATTCCCGGACGCGCCGGTAATCAATTTCAGACGATCTCCGGATGCGATTTGTTGAACGCTCTGTTGAGTTCTTCAAGGCAGAAGACCAGATCGGACGCCGCTGCGATTGAGAGCTCTCGGGCGCGGACCGTCTGCCCGCAAATTGTCGCCATCGCCAGCAGAATGATCAAAAGACGCCCCATGCCGCGCTCGTTATATCTGGAGATATGTGACACAAGCCAGAACTCTCGAACGTGCGGCGCAATTCTCTCGAAGCTTTCTGAAGACCTGCAACTAATCTCTCCGCTGGTGCTCGCATCGAACACTAACTTGGATACAAATAAAGTGGGGGAGACTCGATGCGAACCGGGAACGGCAAACTCCCCAAGTTGCGAACAATCTTTCTTCTGAGGTTCTCATTAGCTAGTGGTTGCGAATGAGGACAGACTCTGAGAGCGCGCCGTCCAGGCCTGCGCCGCTTTCGATCCTGCCGGTTCTTGTCGGAGGAGTTCTAGGGATCGTGCTCGGAATTGTCGTGGGGGACTACGCCCGCTTCCTTCGACCCATAGGTCAACTCTATGTCATGCTTCTGGAAGTAGCGGTTTATCCTTATTTGATCTGTTCGCTGCTCCACGGACTTGGAAGTATGTCGCCAAGCCAGGCCTGGAAGCTCTTCTTCTCTGGCTGGAGGTTCTACGTTGCGCTCTGGATAATCACTTTCGGATTATTGATCGTCCTCGCGCAAGGCATACCGCAAGCTCTTTCGACGAGTTGGGTAGCTGATCGAGCGGCGCGCGAAACTCCGGGCTTGCTCGAGATTCTTATTCCGAGCGACCCATTTACCGCGTTAGCACGAAACTATGTGCCGGCCGTTGTCCTCTTCTGCCTGCTTTATGGTGCCGCTCTGCAGCAGGTCCAGGAAAAAACGGCGCTCCTGGCGGTGCTGGAGGGAATTCGCCTGGCCAGCTTGAAGTTTTGGAATGCTGTTGTGCGGTTCGCGCCGTTGGCGGTCTTTGCACTTTTCGCCGACCTCGCCGGGACGCTGAGACCTAAGGATCTTGAGGAAGTCTCCCTGTTCTTTTTTCTGTTTTTCTCCGGGAGCTTGCTCTTGGCGTTCTGGATTATCCCAACTTGCATCTCGGCGTTCACACCTTTTCGCTACCACGAAGTTCTGCGAGATCTCCGTTCGGCGTTCTTGATTGCTGTTGCGACGACCCTATCGGTCTCCGCCCTACCTTATATCTCGTCGGCGACGCAGCGTCTGGCTAAGCTCTGCGGAATTGAAGACCCTGAGTGTGGAGAAATTGTCCGGACGAATATCTCGGTCGCATACCCGTTGGGCCAACTTGGCAACTTCTTCATTTACCTCTTTATTGTCTTCGCCCTTTTTTACCATGGCGTCGTGGCTGGGCCGCTGGAGATTTCCCTCCTGCCGCTGGTCTCTCTATTATCGGGCGTAGGCTCGCCGACCTCCTCCGTAGATGCGGTGAACTTCTTATCGGGGTGGCTTGGACTGCCTAATCAGACCACCTCGCTTTATGTGAGTCTGATGACGCTGACCCGCTATGGCCAGGTCATCGCCTCGGTGGCGGGTTTTGCTTTTCTCAGTTTCGGAGTCGTTCTGGCTTACTACGGGAAAATTCAGATGCGATGGAGCCGACTCCTTGTCTCCCTTCTGGTGACACTCTTCGCTCTCGCTTCGTTTGTCTTTGTCGCTCGCCGATTTGATGACTGGGTGCTGAATCGCTCAAACAATCCCTACCTCGCCTTTGCTTTGGAGCCTGCGGTGACCTCCGGAATACCGGTGACGTTTGGCACCCTTGAATCAACCCAGCCGCTGCCGAAAAATTTAGCCGTTCTCGCGCGAATTCAGCGGGACGGCGAGTTGCGAGTTGGCTTTAACGAAGGCATCATCCCCTTCAGCTATCGGAATTCTGCAGGGGAACTAGTCGGCTACGACATTGCCTTTGCCTATCAACTCGCGCGCGACCTCAATGTGCGGCTCCGCTTCATTCCTTTCGAGTGGCCTGATCTGGCGCAAAACCTCACCGAAGGGCGATTCGATATCGCCATGGCGGGCATATATGTAACCGAGGACCGTCTCTTGGCATTTGAGGCTTCCAGCCCATATTTTCAGAGTCCTCTGGCTCTTTTCATGCCGCGCGATCGGGCGGAGGGTTTTACGAGTCGGACAAAGATCCTGGAGCGTAAGGCTCTCAAGATTGGTGTGTTCAACGATCCGGTGCTCATACCAAGGCTCGCACGCACTTTCCCGAACGCTGAGATCGTCGTGGTTCCGGGTTATCAGCTCATCCCCGATTTTTCCAAAATTGACGCCGCCATATGGACGCTCGTGCAAGCTGAGTCGCTGGCGGCGGCTCACCCGGGTCTTATCGCCGTTGTTCCGAGGGATGCAGGCAGCCCGTACCTGCTCGCTTATCTGATGCCGCCCGGCGCGGACGAATTTGAGAACTTTGTAAACTATTGGCTCGATCTCAAACGGGCCGACGGGTTCGAGAAACGGCAACGCGCGTATTGGATTGATCGAGTGCCCCCTGAGAGCCGAGCGCCACGATGGTCTATCCTGGGTGACGTCTTCGGAATTGGAGTATCACAGCCTAAGGATCCAGCGAGACACAACTGAGAATAGGTAGCGTGTTGACCCTCAAGCGCCAGACGCGTCGCGTCGCTGAGATGACGTTCTGGTTTGACTCCCCCAGCAGTCGCGCGTCAGAATACCCTCATGGCCACACGAGTTCCCACGCGTGGAATGCCATGGGGACGCGTCTCCCGGTGGATCTTCATCGGGGCGGGTGCAGCGATTGCCATTAGCCTCGTTAGTATCCTGAGCGTCCGCGGGTATCGAGGCTGGCGCGTGGAAAAGGAACTAAGCGCGGCGCAGAGCTATCTCCAGCAGCGGGATAATAGAAATGCGCTTCTTAGCTTAAAAAGAGCGGTCCTACTCCGTCCCGATAATCTGGAAGCTCGCCGCGCTTTGGCTTCGCTCCTCGAAGAGACCGCTTCCTCCGAAGCGCTCATTCACCGGCGGAAGCTTATAGATTTACAGCCGCAGCTCCTGGAGCCGAAACTAGCCTACGTCCGCAGTGCGCTAAGGCTGGGACATGTTCAGCAAGCCTCCAAGACTCTGAAATCGATCACAGGTTCGCACCGCAAGACGCCCGAGTTCATGGAGCTTCAGGCCGAGCTACAACTGAAACGCAATCGCCCGGATGGCGCGCTCGAAATCTATCGCGAGCTCATCGAGTTGCGGCCGGAGGACGAGCGCACCCGGGTGAAGCTGACGGCGCTTGAGCTGCGGAGCGGTTCCGAACGCGACCAGGCAACTGCTCGTGCGGCTTTGGAGTCGCGGGTAACAGACCAAGAATTCGGCTTGCTGGCGCTGCGCGCCTTGACCGAAGATGCCTTGCAGCGAAGCGAGTTCGAGGCGGCGCTAGTGTGGTCCAAACGCGCTTGCGAAATGCCGCTTTCCGACGTTTCAGACCGGCTCCAGCATTTGCAGGCGCTTTTTGCGGCCAAATCGCCGTCATTCGATAGTTGGCTTGCCGACCTCGAGAGAATCGCGCTGGAAAATACGCCCTTCGCGCTGGACGTCGCGAAATGGAAAATGAATGTTCTCGGACCTGAAGCGGCTTCGAAGTGGCTGGAGCGCCTGCCGCCAAACACGCGCGAAGATCTTGCAGTATGCGCGGTCCTCGCAGATTGCTACAGCGCGCTGCAGCGTTGGGAGGATCTTGAGTCGTTGGTTGGTAGAACCGCGTGGCGCGAACGGGAGCCTCTTCGGCTTGGTTTGCTCGCTCGCGCTCAAGCCGGCCTCGGAAATGTCCGAAGATCCGACCGCACCTGGCAGCTCGCATTGCAGGAAGCCCAAAGATATCCTGCGCAACTGCCTTCGATTCTCGCGATGGCTAGAACGGACAGGCGCGATGCGCGTCAAGTGTTGTGGATGATTGCGGAGCGCGATCCGGATGACCTCGCGGCGCGGCAGGAACTCTATCAGGCCTATTGGCAGGAGCGCAATGCAGACGGGATGCTTCGAATGATGGAGCTTGTTCTCAAAGAGCGACCAAATGATCGTGCCGCGAAATACAACGTGGCGGCTTTACTATTCGCGACCGGACGAGAAATCGATCGCGCCGCCCTCCTCGCAAAAGAGCTCTACGAGGATGATCCAGTTAGCGTGGGCAACGCGGTCATCCACGGTTTTGGCATTCACCTGCAGGGTGATTCCCGCAAGGCTGCCGCTCTTCTCGACGGCAGGGATGATTTGCACAAGCTGGGAAATGACGGAGCGGCGTACTATTCGCTCATTCTCGCAGGGTGCGGGCGTGACGAGGACGCCCGGCGTGTCCTCTCGCCCGTCGACCGCGAGGCACTATTGCCTGCTTTGCGCAACTCAATTAATCACACGTTCGGAGTGCCTCTGAACAATGCAGTGACGCAGCAACCTGATTAAGACCCTACGCGAGCTGCGCTAGGTCATGGGAAGATTTCCAGCTCAGGGTTCGTCCGTCCGAGACCCGAAGCGCGCACGTAGGACGAGGGTAACCGATCATCGGATAACGAGGGTCGAAGGTTTTACCGCCCAGGCAAACGAACGCTGGGCTCGTGATCGATTTAAGCCGAGAAACGCCGCGCTCTCCGAGGCAGTTGACAGGAATTCTGTAAATGCGGAGACTCAATTTTTCGAACTGGCGCTGGCCGCCGAATCGTGCGCAACACTCTCATAGCTCTTACGCTCCTTGGTTTGGCTGCTTGTAAGCGCCCGTCGCCCACCGTTACGACGCCTGCTCCAGCACCGGAACAGGCGCCCGTGTCGACAGCAGAGCAACAGCCCGGTGACGGTTATGTTGGCGTTCCGGAATCTTCTCCGAACTCTGCTTCGTTGAGTCCCGCACCAGAACCCGCCGGGAGCGTCCAAGCTCCCGAGCAGATCAATATGGATGCCGCCGATGTTGAAAATCAGCTTGTCAAAACCGAAGTGCTGGCGCGCATCGATCTAATGCCGCGGCTGACCCCCGAGGAAAAAGACAAGCTCTACGTGCAGGTGGAACGCGCCCGCGGGATGGGCAAAATTGTCACCATCCCTTTTGCGACCGGCAAGGTGAACGTCGGCCCCGACGAGGTGGCCGCCCTTCAGGAGAAGCTGAAGCTACCGCAAATCCAAAAATTCGCTGACGATCCAACAGTCGTTTTTGTGGTCCTCGGTTTCGCTGACACGATGGGAGATCCGCAAAAAAACGTGGCGATTTCCTTGCAACGAGCTGACAACGTGGTCAAGGCCTTGAAGGAGCGCGCCGCCATCATGAACGTCGTTCATGCGGTGGGCATGGGGAGCTCAGACCTGTTCGACGCTAAGAATCTGGAGAAGAACCGGGTGGTGGAAGTCTGGGCGGTGCTGCCTTGAGCGACAAGCTTTCGACCACTGTCGGCCTTGCCCCGATCCCGCTGAGGGATGGCCTGGTCTTAGGGAGAGGGGCAGACGCCAGTGCTATTCTTCCGGACTCGTCGGTGTCAAGGCGCCATGCCATTCTTCATCACACGACATCGGGCTGGAGCGTCGAAGACCTCGGCAGCCGAAGCGGGTCTTTCCTTAACGGGCGCTTGTTCCGAGCTGAAGAATTAGTCTTCGGGGACCTCCTGCGCGTCGGACCATTCAATCTTCGTTTCGACGGGCGATTCCTGCGAGAAACAGCGGGAATCACCGGCGCGCGACTCGACGCGCACGACCTGAAGAAGGAAATCCTGGGAGTTCCGATCATGAGCGGCGTTTCTCTGAGCTTAGCGCCATGTCAATTTGTTGGCGTGATCGGCCCAAGCGGAGCGGGCAAATCCACGCTTCTGGATGCACTCTGTGCCTTGCGACCGGCTGACTCCGGAGCGGTGATGATCGATGGCATCGACCTTTACTCCAACTACGAGGCACTTCGAGAGGAGCTTGGTTATGTTCCGCAAGATGACATTGTGCCACTGGAGCTCTCGATCGAGGACGCACTTTGCTTTAGTGCTTACCTCCGGTTGCCAAAGAAGACGCCGGCGGATGAGATTCGCCGGCTGGTCTGGCACACGATGCGTGTCTTGGGCCTAGAGGATCGCGCCAGCACCCGCGTCGGCAAACTCTCCGGTGGACAGCGAAAACGCGTCAGCGTCGGCGCCGAACTCCTCTGCCGTCCGCGACTCATGTTTCTAGACGAGCCGACTTCCGGTTTGGACCCATCTGCGGAATCCAGACTTATGGAGTCGCTGCGCCATCTGGCGGTAACCGGCTGCACGATTCTTTGCACCACGCACATCATGGGCAACGCGTTTCTGTTCGACAGGCTGGCAGTCATGTCCGGCGGCCGCCTGGTGTTCTTCGGAGAACCGAGCCAGGCTCTCGAATATTTTGGCGTCGAGCGTTTGACGCTTCTTTATGAAGGCTTGTCTTCACGCCCGGCGCCTAACTGGCCAGCGCACCGAGAGGGCCCTCCGCCACTTGAGACTATCCGGCTACCTCCGCAGCGTCAGAAACGCAACGCCGCGCTTCCGATTCTGCTGCGGCGCCAATGGGCAATCTTTCGCGCAGACTGGAAGAATCTCCTGCTGGCCCTGGGCCAGCCCATTTTCATTGGGCTGCTGGTCACGTGGGTAAGTAGCGATCCTCCTCTGATTCTCTTCTTTGCGTATATCGCGACGCTTTGGTTCGGCTGCGGCAACGCGGCGCAGGAGATCGTGCGAGAGTTACCTATGTTTCGGCGGGAACGCCTGATCGGGCTTGGCCGTCATGCGTATTTGTTCGCGAAGTTCTCTTCGCTTGCCGGCATCACCACCATCCAGAGTCTGCTGCTCTACGGCGTAATGCAACTCTGCACGGGCGGGATCGGCGGCGCGGTCGAATGGCAAATTCCAGCGATGATATTGGCGGCCTTGGCCGCGGTGGCTATTGGCCTGGCGATCTCGGCCCTCTCAAGATCTGTCCTCCAAGCCGTCATGATCGTTCCTCTGGTTCTAATTCCGCAAATCCTTTTCTCCGGATTTATTCCCCCGGCGGGCGACATGGCGCCCGGACCCCAGTTTGTTTCGCGACTGATGCCGAGTGCAGCTGTCCAGGGGATCATCGACACCAGCTTGTTCTGGAACAAGACGATCAGCGGTGCGATGCGCGTCGACTATCCTTCTGCTTTCTCCAATCTTAATCGAGACAAGTCTCTGAAGAATGGACAAATCTTTACAAATGCGACGCCGGCGTGGTGGAGCCTCGGAACACTCGTGATGTGGACCGCCGGTGCATACTGGGCAGCCTGGCTCGCATTGCGCGGCAAGGAAAGAGGATGATCTTCTTGGAAAATTCTAAGCCATTCCGAACAAGCGGACGGTCTGATATTTTCCCCTTAGTTGATGGTCACCGAGATCGGTCAAATTGATACCCGGGACTGGCAAGGTCGTCAGGAAATCCTGAGAAAGGGTCAAGCGTTGGTTCAGCTGCTTCATGAGGCGTTCGATGCGAAAGACGGTATTTACTGTGTCGCCGAGAATCGTTGCATCGCGTTGCGCGACCAAACCCACGTTCCCGCAAGTTACACTTCCGTGATGTAAAGCCACCGCGATCCGAAACGGCTTTTCCTCCGCCAATTTCCAAGAGCGCTTGTCGGCGGCATTCAAAAGGTCCAACGCGCAATCCAATGCTCCACGCGATTCGCGGCCGTCGAGTGACTCGCGGGTCCAGTACGCCAGAACCGCATCACCGATAAACTAGTCAATGGTTCCATCGTTCTTGTGGACGATGTTTCCCACGTCCCGGAACCACTGGCCAAGCGTCCGCGCCAGCTCATCCTCGGGGAGAAGTTCAGATGCTGTTGAGAAGCCCCGGATGTCGCAAACCATGACGGCCACGACAGCGCTCTGATCATGCGTCGATTCTAGTCCGGCTGCGATTGTAACATCAAAGGTCGTGTCCTCGGAAGACTCGTCGGATTGTTCAAAGATCAGCTCAATGTTAGTGATCCGGATCACCGCCCCGTGGGTCAGAATAGTCGGCGTAATCACGCGTCGACCGTTAACAAATGTTCCGTTGCGACTGCCCAGGTCCATGATCTGAAACTGATAGGCATTATGGCACCGGATGACCGCATGCTGCCGAGAGACATGCGGGTTTGTGAGCAAACTGATCGTATTCTCACGACTCCGTCCGATCGTGGCGGTGTTGCCGATTTCCACCTCGAATGGCTCGCCCTGCGCGGGGCGCACTTTTAGTTTCGCGGCCATAAGGATGATTTCGCTTCTCGGTGCGACCACACCACCAGGCGAGGGCCCCTTGAAGCTGTTGGCGGCATGCAGGCGGCGGGCACACGGCAAGTCAAAGGCGCCATACGCAGGGTAATCATTGCGAAACCCTAGTCAGAATACGCTCAGCGTACTTGGCGAGAATATCAAACTCGAGGTTCACGCGACTGCCTTGGCTCAGCTTTTCAAGATTTGTCGCGCTGCGGGTGTGCGGGATAAGGCAAACGGAAAACGAGGCGTCGGTGAGATCGGCGACGGTCAGGCTGACGCCGTTTACACAAATAGAGCCCTTCCAAGCAACATAGGGTGAGAAGCGTGTTGGGAGCTCAAATTCGAGCCGAAGGTCGCGCGCCACGAGACCGCGAGCGATCATCGCGGCGGTACAATCAACATGTCCTTGAACGAAGTGTCCGCCCATGCGCCCATCGGCGCGAACGGCTCGCTCGAGGTTTATGGCGGAGCCCTCGCTGAGTTCGCCGAGATTGGTGCGTTCCAGCGTCTCGTCGAGCAGATCGAAATGAAGATGCTCACCGTCCGACTGAACAGCTGTCAAACAGCAGCCATTTACCGCCACGCTATCTCCGACTTTGACGTGCGGCGCGATCCCCGGTGCGGTCAGCGACAATTGGATGACCTCGGCGCGGCGGCGCAGTTCCAGGCAAACGCCGATCTCTTCAATCAAACCCGTGAACATCAGAAGACCTTTGAGTCCAAGAAAAACGACCGGGAAAAAAAGCCAAAATCCGAAACGGCCACAGCGAGAAGAGCGCAGACAGCCGCATCGCTTCCGACGTCCGCGAAGGGGAGTTTGTGCGGATGGGCGATGTTCTTAACGGGAGAATCGACGCCTTTGTCACCTTGGTGGACGCTTCAACCAAACGACGACGCCCTCTGCAACCAGAAATGTTGTTCGGCAAAGGAAATTCCGGATTCTCGGACTCGGGACCTGAGATTGTTTGCCGGCACGCAAAGATCCTGCTTTTTCATACAGATTCACTTTCTCAGCTTTATGAAGCAATGAAATCCTGTCTGACGCGATCTCGGTTGGCTCTTTGCCTCATTTGTGCTGCGCTTTGTTCATGCGCTTCGATTAGCCTCAAGAAAGTCGACGTTCTCACAGCTCGGGCGCCGACGAAAGCACCATCAAAGATTTTCCTGAAACCTCCCGAATTTTACGATGCCGCCATCCGGGTGGATCGCAGCGGAGCGCGACTTGATACCTTTAAGCATGATATGCAGGAGCGCTTCACCAGGCACCTCGTTCGTTGTCTCTCCAAGCACGTGGCCCCCGCAGAGGCAGTCGCGGCAACTGCGCCGCTGCCGCGAGGAAACTTCTGGCTCATCGTTTCCAGGTTTGATCGTATCCAGCAGGGTAGCCGTATGTTGCGATCCGTAATAGGCTTTGGCGTCGGAGGAACAAAGCTCGAGACGAGTGTGGTGGTCTATGATCTTTCGAGGAGACCGCCGCGGCCCTTCTTGCTTCTGCAAACGACCGGAGGCTCAAATGCCGCACCAGGGGCAATTGGAACCGCGACTTATTTCGCGACCGGAGTGACGGCATTGTTCTCGGCTGGGAATCTCTTCGAGGGAACGCGTTCCGGCCTGACCTTCGACAACCTCCGAACTGTGCGTCAAATCGCCGCCGCTTTGTCGGAATATCTGGTCGAGCGCGGTGCTCTTTCTCCCGACAAGCCGCTGCGATCCAAGCGCCTTCCCGGCGCTACCCAGCAGGCGACGGCACGCGGCGAGATTACCGTCACGCCGGCCGACGCGCGCTGAAATCCGTCCACAGCATGCTTGGCCGGCGGGTTTTTGCCAGGACCGCGCGGCCGCCGTGGAACTTACGAAAGCCGCACCAGGTCGCGCAGAAATTGAAACCACAGATAAAACATTCCGCGCAAGGTGTAGCGAATAAGGTGATCGCCGTCTCGCGCCAACAGGCCCACAGCGATATTATGCGCAATCTGCGCGCGCATCTCGTTCTGCATCGTCCGAATCGTCTCTTCGGGTGAAGGATCCAGGAGCGAGGCAGCATCCACGTTATGCGCACGAAGGAACCGTTCGTGGGCGGCATACATATCGGAAAACGGTCCCTGGCTTGGAAATCGGTTGGTCACCAAATGCGGCTGTAACTTCAAGCCGTAGGAGAATGGATAGTTCCAGGTCATCAAAATACGCCCATCCGCCGTGCGAGAGGTGATTGTCAGATAGTAAAATGCCATGTCGTTTTGCTCACTAAGGCAAATACTCGCCTGTGTGCGACACTGGGCATCTCGGAAGACGCGATAAAAGTGCCGATTGTCCTCGTAGTCCCAACCGACATCCTCCAAATGCTCAAATCCTTGCTCTTCGACCTCCTCGGTCATTTCCTGAAAACCAGGAAAAGAATTCCGCGACGGGGGGGGTCGCGGGCCGAGTCTGCGTTCAATCGGGATGCGCATCCGGCGGACTCGCGTGAGAATCTCGAGCCAGGGCAGAAAAAGCCAACTGGCAGCAAGAGCCGCGCCGAGAGCGACACTTCCGCCGAGGAGCCATCCGGCGAGGAACGATGTGATAACGATGCCCAGCGTTCCGAGCCTGAACAGCAGTCGGTGCTCAAAAGAACGCAAGGCTGCGCTGAGGACGGCTGCTGCCAGTACGAAAAGCAAGTGAGAGATGATCAAGGTAGAAGGTCGTTCTCTAGCATGAAGCTCTCGAGCTGTGCGACATCAAAATCGGGCAGCACACGACCGTCGGCGGTTTCCAAGGTGGGAGTAAGAGATTGCTTCGAGATCCGCCGCATCCGGGCATAGGCGTCGGCGTCGGAGAGCACGTCGACCTCTCTTAACTGGTAACCCTTCGCTTCCAGCCAATCCACCGCTTCAATACACCATCGACACCAGGGCTTAACGTAAAGAGTCAATTCCATCTTCCCTATGATCGCGTCACTTGTCGCTTGTCAGCCTCCTTGTCTCGTTTAGATTGCGGATTTCCGCAAGGCGCATTCGTCTAGAGGCCTAGGACACGGCCCTCTCAAGGCCGGTACACGGGTTCGAATCCCGTATGCGCTGCCACTGCACTTGACCTTCAAATCACTCTGGAAACCGCATGAATAAAGGCTCGGCGGGCGATAACTGAGAAAAGGCGAAATTGCAGTTTGTGTCATAGAATTGCCAAAAGTTTGTCACCGGTTGTCACCGGATTGCGTCCAAAACGCAAATCAGCGAGAAGCTTCGGCCACCTTCTCCCCCATCCCGGAAAAGCAAGGCAGGGGATGCATTTACTACATGATTGAGACTGCTTCTGTATTTTACTCTTGGCAAAGCGACAGCCCTACCAACCTGAATCGGAGTTCCATCGCCAAGTGCGTTGAAAAAGCCACGAAGAAAGTCGGCATCGCATGTGAACAGTCGTTGAGGCCCGACTCTGATACGAAGGGGGAAACGGGAACGCCTGACATTCCGAAAGTGATCCTAGAGAAAATCTCTAGCGCCGCGATTTTCGTTGGCGATGTCACCTTGATTGGAAAAGCGACGATGGAGCGGAGTTTTCTCGCGCGACTCTTTCGCCGTTTCAGCAATCGACAAAAGAATTTAGATAATCCCAAGATGCTGCCAAACCCGAACGTTCTGTTCGAACTGGGCAATGCGGCCCACTGCCTTGGTTGGGAAAGGGTCATTCTTGTAATGAATAGTCACTTCGGACCTCCAGAATTCTTGCCTTTCGATCTGAGACATCGGCGATTTCCAATTTCGTATCATCTGCGAACAGTTCCGTATCATCTCTGCTAAATCAGAGGGGAAATCGAGTGTGAGATCGAAGCTCGTTGGCGATTTGGCTACGCAATTGAGGAGGTGCTCGCAAAAGATCATCTTATGGCCGAACGCGTTCTTCGGAAAATGGACCGTGACTGTCTGGGATTTCTTCGCTTCGTCAGGAACCACGAGTTTTTTTCAGACGATAATGGTCATTATACGCCGTTGATACGTCGCCTCTTGGAGTTGTCGGTCATCTTCACTGATCATAACCCGGAGACCAATAAGTACGCATATCATTGGACCTATATTGGTTCCCTGGCGAGGAATAAGGCGTAGATTGCGTGACCGAAGCGGTCGTTCCTCTGTGGCCTCAGCCGTGAATCCGAAGCAAGTGCTTCCAAGCGCGAGAGTCTCCTTTGAATCCAAGCTTCTGCGCACTTGAAAGCTTGCAATGACTTTGCGCTCGATTGCCTATTCCGATTCCATTTTAGTGCCCAACACGGTCGTACTCTCGCAGTATCGAAACCAGTTTAACTCCTTAAGGGCCGCCGTGTGATTCTGGACCGCCTCGATGTTCGGGAACTCCTCGGCTCCAGCAAACGACCATTGTTCCGAGGACCAACCTGAATTGCATAAAATCAGCCTCTTAGCACCTACCTTTTCAAGAGCCTCGTTCAGCTTGGCTTTGAGACTATTTTGCTCTTCCTCGGATAACTGATACCAAGCGTCC
>DATDKN010000173.1:0-15833 GCA_036519995.1 Terrimicrobium sp.
TCGCAGTCTCGAACGATTCGACTTCGACACTGTCATGCTACCCTACAATTACCTCATGATGGAGGAGGCCCACTATGCGGCGATGTTCAATCGCCTGATTGCCGTATGTGAAGAGCGAAACGTCGTGGTGCAGACGATCAAGGCAATTGCCCGTCGGCCGTGGTGGGGTCGCGATCACACCTGCGCCACCTGGTATGAGCCGTTCACGGAGCAGCGTGATATCGACGCCGCGGTGCATTGGGTCATGGCACGTGCCGGAGTCTTCTTGATGACTGCAGGGGACATTCACCTCGCTGCAAAGGTTCTCGATGCCGCTGATCGCTTCACGACGACCCCGGGCGATGAAACGCTCGGGGAGCTCACTTCCCGTTTGAAGGCGATTCCGCTCTTCGCTTAGCAATTTGCTTTGCTTCTGTCAGCCCGTCATCCAGTGCTTGACTATTCCGCATGAAATTCACGGATGGCCAATGGCTGCTTCGGCCGGGCGTGACGGCACATTACGCCGCCGAAGCACGCTCGGTTACTTCTGAAGATGGCCGGTTAGTTATCGAAGCTCCCGTTCGCGCGATCAGAGACCGCGGCGACACTCTCCAGGGACCGCTTTTGACGGTCACGCTCAGTTCGCCGATGCGCGATGTCATTCGAGTTCGAATTGAACATTTTGCCGGCGGCTTATCCCGCGGTCCCCAGATTCCCATTCTTCCCGGCGGAAATGTGAGCCCGGAAATCAGAGAAAGCGCAGACTTCGCCATTTTCAAGAGCGGGGAATTAGCGGCGCGGATCAAAAAGAAGAATTGGACGCTGACTTTCGAGGCAGGTGGCCGCGTCCTGACGACGAGCGGCTGGCGGGCGATTGCCTACATGCAAACAGCGAACTGGGGCAATCATGTGGTCGAGCAACTCTCTCTCGGCGTCGGAGAGTACGTTTACGGTCTGGGCGAGCGCTTCACCGCTTTCGTGAAAAATGGTCAGGTCGTCGAGATTGTGAACAAGGACGGCGGCACCGCCAGCGAACAAGCCTACAAAAACGTCCCATTTTATCTTACCAACCGTGGATATGGCGTGCTCGTCAACGACACCGGCCCAATCTCGTTTGAGATTGCCTCCGAAAAGGTGGCTCGAATCCAGTTCTCTCTCCAAGGCGAGAGTCTTGAATATTTCATCATTTACGGGCCGACACCAAAAGAGGTTCTCCGGAAGCTAACCGCCCTCACCGGAGAGCCCGGACTGCCGCCGCCGTGGTCGTTCGGCTTGTGGCTCTCGACGTCGTTTACGACCAACTACGATGAGGCCACCGTCACCAGCTTTATCGATGAGATGAAGCGACGGGACCTGCCACTGCACGTCTTTCACTTCGACTGCTTTTGGATGCGCGAATTTCAGTGGGTAAACTTCGAGTGGGATCCGCTCGTATTTCCTGACCCGCCCGGAATGCTGCGGCGCCTCCACGACCGGGGACTGAAGGTCTGCGTGTGGATCAATCCCTACATCGCGCAGCGCTCGCCACTCTTTGCAGAAGCCGCGGATCATGGCTATTTGATCAAACGCACCGATGGTTCCGTCTGGCAGACGGACCTTTGGCAGCCCGGCATGGGGATCGTCGATTTCAGCAACCCGGCGGCACGCGACTGGTTCGGCGCGCACATTATCCGCCTCCTCGATATGGGCGCCGATGCTATCAAGACGGATTTTGGTGAGCGAATTCCCGTCGAGGGCGTCGTATTTCACAACGGTTCGGATCCGGTGAAGATGCACAACTTCTATTCGATTATCTATAACGAGACCGTTTTCCGGGCGATTGAATCAAGACGTGGTCGAGGGGAAGCTGTTCTCTTTGCGCGCTCTTCATATGCTTCGGGTCAGCGGTTTCCGGTGCACTGGGGCGGCGACTGCTGGTCAACCTTTGAGTCAATGGCTGAGTCGCTGCGGGGCGGACTGTCTCTCTCGCTGAGTGGCTTTGGCTTTTGGAGTCACGACATCGGAGGCTTCGAAGGCACCTCTCCAGCTTTCATTTATAAGCGCTGGACCGCCTTTGGACTCCTTTCCTCGCATAGCCGCCTTCACGGCAGCGGGAGCTATCGCATTCCCTGGGCCTACGATGAGGAAGCTTGCGACGTTCTCCGGCTGTTCACGAAATTGAAATGCCGCCTGATGCCATACCTTTGGCAGGTCGCACTCGAGGCGCACCGCGAAGGCGTGCCAATGATGCGCGCCATGCTCCTCGAATTTCCCGAGGATCCGGCCTGTGAGACGCTCGACCGGCAATACCTGCTCGGCGGATCACTCCTGGTGGCTCCAATCTTCACGGAGAATGGTCTCGTTGACTACTACTTGCCCGCGGGCCGGTGGACCAACTTCTTGACCGGCAAAGTCCAGGAGGGCCCAGGCTGGCGTCGTGAACAGCATGGCTTTCTTAGTCTCCCGTTGATGGTGCGTCCGAATGCCATAATCGCTCTGGGCGCCGTGGATCACCGGCCGGACTACGACTACGCGGAAAACGTCACGTTTCGCGTCTTTGAACTCTCCGACGGCAGTGAGGCACGCTGCCGGTTATCGAGCCCCGGCCGGACGGAAGCCGAGCAATTGATCGTGCGGCGTACGGGCAAGCGCGTCACGGCCACTTTTTCCCGAGAGAGTTCCAGCGCTTGGCGGCTGCAACTCGCCGGAATCTCAAAGGTCCAAACCACAGGAGACCTCCAAGTGGCCGCAGACCCGTTCGGAATTATCATCCAGCCTCCATCCGGAGTGAAGCAGGTCGAGTTCGAAATCTAGCCAAGAATTTGCAGAGAGGCTTGCCAAGTGCCTCTGGTTCTGCGCACGCTCAGTCGCGGCTCAATTCACATGAGTGAGCGGCGAAGCCAGCACCGAACGACGTAAGCCAGAGCAATTTGTCGCCGTTGCCCTTCAGAAGGCGTTCTTCCAACGCACAAAGGACCGATGGGCTGCTTAAATTCCCATACTTGCGGAATGCTTCTCGAGTTTCCGCGAGCGCGTAGCCCGGCAAACGTTCCTCAATTGCTTCAATGACGTCTCGACCACCAGCGTGGGCGATAATCTGATCGGGTTTTGCGTTGCACAAAGAGAAGAGGTCCCTCACCGCTTCCGCCGCCACTTCGGGGACAGCGCGATGAAGTTGGTTCTTGAGTCGACCGCCTGCGTTGACAAAGCGGATCTTTTCGCGCTCTTCGGGCCGATGGAGCGAACGAAAGTTGGAAGCTCTCCAATGACGATCGGAGGAAGAGCCCCGCCACAGCGCCGCCGAGGCGCCATCGCCGAACAAGCAGGCACTCACGATCACGCCGGTATCGTTGTCCAAATAGAAAGCCGCGGAGCATATTTCGACGGCTACCGTCGCGACGGTGGCGGTCGGGTGGGCCGCAAGAAAGCACGAAGCAGCGTGCATGGTCGGTATAGCCGCGCCGCAGCCCAGGCCAGTCATGTCGTTGAGAAACGCGTCGGGCCGGAGCCCAACTTGCTCCGCCAGGTGGCTTGAAACCCCTGGACACAAATACGCCGTGCACGTGCACACGAATACAGCATCGATGGCGCGAACGTTGACTTTCGCCTGATCGCAGGCGCCTTGAAGGGCTCTGGCTGCCAATGGAGGCGCCAGCTGCTCGAATGCTTTGTTCAGTGCTTCAGCATCCGCTGAAAACAACTTCTCGGTCGGAACCGCAAAATGCCGGGTGTCAATCCCGGAGGAACCGGAAAGCACCGTCTCCAGGATTTTCGCCGAACGTCGGCTCAGCTGGGCGAGGAAAGGACTTGCCTTGGCGATCTTCCAGCATTCGCTTTGGGTGTATCGCGCTTCGGGAAAGGCGCTGGCGAGAGACTGAAGGTACATTGGTCAACGCACGGCGTGAAGGCAGGCATTAAACGGGAGAAGGCCGGAGCGCGACACCAAGGTGAAGAACGCCTGTCCGGCCGCCGTCGTCAAGAATGGATGCATCATGCGTGCCCAGAACATCCGCCGGGCGAACCGCTCGGCAAGCCTGTTCTGAATTCGACTCAGCGCCTGTTCCCATGTTTCGCGCCCGTGTTGCCAGCTTCGGAGTGGCTCGAGCGCGATGGCGGCCGACTCGAACGCCATCGACATGCCATTGCCGGTAAACGGAGGAATCATTCCCCAGGCATCACCCAAAGTTAGGATCGCATCGCTTTTCGTCGATGGTCTGCCCAAAGAAAAGCCGGCCACGCCGAGAAAGGAACCTTCATCCACCTTTGCGGAAAAAATGCGGCCAGCGATGCCTTCGAGCCCGCCTGCATGCAGATAGCGCTCCAGGGTTTGTGTCCCCTTGCCGGCGAGCTTTGGCTGACGGCGAAAAAGACCACAAACATTGACCTTGCCATCTTCGATTTTGGCCAAGCCGATATACCCGTTTGCGGCAAGATGCATTTCCAGATCCGCGCTGAGATCAAGGCCTGAGACGTGACACTTGAGACCGATCCAACGGCCCTTCATTGGTTTACGGCCCCCGCACCACACGATCCCGGCACCTGATTTCTCTTTCATTCGGGAGCACTCCTTGAGAATTCCGTCGAGTTCGCGAAACCTGACCGCAAGCCTCTCGTCTAGCGCGTAGCGCGAGATGCCTACTGCGGAAGGCAACTGGGTTCTGTAAACCGTCCGTTCACGAAAATACCATGCGCTCGAAAAGTGCCTTTTTGCGTCCTGGACGAGGTCGGCGATCCCGAGGGTCTCCAAGACGGCCGGTGATACCCCGCTGATGAACTCTCCACAGACTCGATGTCGGGGATAAACGCCAGCTTCATGCAACACGACTGGAGCGCCGGTCTGGCGGAGGGCAATGCCGAGCGAGAGTCCCGCCAATCCACCACCGCCGATGTTGACTAGCCTTTCCATGCTATTAAACGCAACGAACCTCGCCAGTCGATGGATTCCCGGATCGTCCAATTTTTCAAGCCGAGGGCTCGCGGGAGTTCGCCAGGCACAAACCCTGCGTCGATACTGGCGTGCAGATCGTGACGCGTGACGTCGCCGCAAAGAGGTCGAATCAGCAGACCCAGCAGGTGCGGGAATCGAGCCCGCCAAGGTTCGCAAAAACAGAGCACCCGGTAACGAGATGCAATCTCGCCAATCCTGGCAAGGCGGTCGTCCCGAAAATGATGCAGGATCATTACGCCGAAGATGCACTCGCCCTCGCAGTGAGGAAGATTGTCCAGGAGATCTCCCTGCCACCAGGCGATCTCCTTCGGCAAGTCCCGCGGTCGCGCTGCAAGGTCCAAGGCCGTGATGCTGGCAGCGGGAAACCAGCCTACAACCCGGCGGCAGAGGCGTCCGTCGCCGGCGCCAAGTTCAACCAAGCGCGGCGGCTCCGACAAAGCGGATTTCCTCATCACGTCGCCCAACGCCTGGCGGATCCAACGAACGTTCCCCATAAGGGCATTGATCGTGCGAAGGTCGCGCCGAGCGCGTTCGGCGCGGGCATCACTCGATGGTAAGTGGTCGAGGATTTCCCGGGTAATCAGTCTGTCTATTGCCATATCTCGACGCTGCACATAAGATGAAGAACTGCCGGCATGAGCGTCAATCACCAGCGAATCATTTATCTCGATAACAATGCGACCACGCAGGTCGACCCGGCGGTCTTCGAAGCAATGATGCCATGGTTGCGCGAGGAATATGGCAATCCTTCGAGCGTGTATTCATTGGGAAAACGCGCCGCCGCTGCTCTCGACACGGCCAGGGAGCAGGTGGCCTCCCTTATCCATGGTGCGCCCGACGAGCTGGTCTTTACAAGTTGTGGCTCCGAATCGATCAACTCCGCCATCCTTTCGGCAGCCTCGATTGATCCCGACAAAACGCATATTATCACGAGCGCCGTTGAGCACAGCGCAACAATCAAACTCTGCGAGCATCTGGCAAGACGTGGCTATGAAATTACCTGGTTGCCGGTAGACGAGCTTGGACGCCTTGACATCGAGCGGTTGGCATCGGCGATACGGCCGGACACGGCTTTGGTCACGCTGCTCTGGGCAAACAATGAGACCGGTGTCTTATTTCCGATTGAAGAGGTTGCCGGGCTCACGAATGCACGGAAAGTTGCCTTGCACGTAGATGCGGTGCAGGGAGTCGGCAAGCTCGCGCTTAACGTCGGAGAGCTCGGAGTGCAATTCCTCTCCGTCTCCGGACACAAACTCCACTCTCCGAAAGGTGTCGGAGCCCTTTACGTCCATAAACGAACGCGCTTCACACCGTGGCTTCGCGGCAGTCAGGAAAGCGCACGCCGCGGAGGAACGCAAAATGTCTCGTCGATCGTTGCCTTGGGAAAAGCCGCCGAAATCGCCGTGGACCATCTGAGCGCGGATCCGGGCAGGATCAAAAGGCTGCGGGATCGCTTTGAGGAGTCGATCCTGAAATCTGTCGCTGGCGCGGAGGTAAATGGAGAACGTGAACATCGATTGCCGAATACAACGAATATCGCGTTTGAGGGCATCGAGAGCGAAGGCGCGCTCATGCTCCTCGATGAGCGCGGAATTTGCTGCTCCGCAGGTTCCGCGTGTACCAGCGGATCGGTGCACCCTTCACACGTGTTGAAAGCGATGGGATTTTCAAATTATCGTGCTCGCAGCAGTCTTCGCTTCTCTTTCGGGCGATTCAATACGGAGGAAGAGGTCGACATCGCCAGCGCCGCCGTCCCCGAGGTTATTAACAAACTGCGACGGCTTGCACCGGCTCAAGGCCCCGTTATCATGGCTGCGTGACCTGCGGCTGTTCGTGGCAACCCGCGATCATTTCCGCTCAGGAGTCGGGACCACGACATAGTGCATTCCCGCCGCTTTGGCCGCCTGAATTCCCGTGGGGCTGTCTTCAAATACCAGGCAATCAGGGGCCGGAACTCCAATCCGCCGCGCTGCTTCGAGGAAAGGATCTGGGAATGGTTTTCCCCGTTCGTAGTCTTCGGCACAAACCACCGCGTCAAAGATTTCGAGGATGCCGATCGCCTTGAGCGTCGCCTCGACCGGTTCGTGATGCCCGCCCGAAGCAATGGCCAACGGCTTCACGCCGTGCATGCCCATCGCTATTTCGAGCACCGGGATTATCGGCTGCGCATCTCGAACGCCCTCGAGGTAATACGACTCCTTACGCCGGACGGTCTCTTCCACCTCCAAGGTCAGTCCAAAGGTTTCATTGAGGTGCTCGACAATCACCGCGGTCGGCTTCCCTCCCCACTGGTAGAAAAGCTCTTCGGGAAACTGACCACCAAAGTCCTTCATCGCTTGGGTCCAGGCCCGGAAGTGGATCGGCATCGTGTCTGCAATTGTTCCGTCGCAGTCGAAAATGTATCCGCCAAATTGGTGCACAGGTATGTCGAGTTTCATAGGCCTCGGATAAACGCCGACCGTGTCTTCGTCACGGAGAATCGCAGCGGATTAAATCCCGTGGATCAGGCAACGAGGACTTGCGTTCCCGGTCGAAGATTAAAAGTCTTTGCCGCATCGCCTCCGTGGATGGCGATCTCGAGCAAGCCTGATGACCCCACCACGGCCAGGGGGCTGCCCTTCGACACGGCGGAATAAAAGGGCTCGATCGAGACTCTTCGTTCGCCGGGCAGTATCACGGACTGCCTCTCGGCCGCCTGGTCCCCTGAGAGCGCAGTGATGGCGTTACCGTAAACATCCACGTAAATGATTTCTGTCTGCCAACCTCGGGCGACCGGAGTCGCCCTCGGCCAGTCAAGTCGGTGAAAGTCGTTGAGTTCAGGTCCAATCTCCGCAAATGGTCGTCCTTGCGCCAACCAAGCGGCTGCCGGAGCGAATAGATCGCGCCCATGAAATGTCGCGCTGAGACGAGGGAGGCGGATTGCCGGATTTTGGAGGCTGCGAACCTCAAGCGAGCCCTTGTCCTTTATAGCCCAACTTAGCACTCCGTTATCAGGCCCGAGAAACGTCGCCTGAGCGCATCGAATCGCAATCGCCCTTCGAGCGCTTCCAACACCCGGATCGACGATGACGAGATGAATGGTCCCCGCAGGAAAGAATGGGGCTGCAGTCATCAGCGCGAAAGCGGCCGCGCGAATGTCGCCCCCATCGATTTCGTGGGCGAGATCAACAATGCGAACCCCTGGAGCTATCCCGAGGATAACGCCCTTCATCGCTCCGACGAACGAATCCCGTTGCCCGAAATCCGTCGTCAGAGTGATGATCATCAAAAATTGAGAAAGTTTCTCAGGAGATTCTTTCCTTCAGAGGTAAGGATAGATTCCGGATGAAATTGCACGCCGAAGACCGGGTGCTCGACATGCGCCAAACCCATGATCTCGTCCTCCTCAGTCCATGCAGTGATCTTCAAGCACTCGGGAAGGCTGTGTCGGCGCACCACCAGGGAGTGGTAGCGGGTTGCTTCAAACGGCTTTGGTAATCCTGCAAAGACGTTCTCACCATCATGGTAGATTTTTGACGTCTTCCCATGCATGAGGCGATCGGCCCGCACAATCTCACCACCATAAACCTGACCGATACTCTGATGGCCGAGACAGACGCCCAATGTGGGTCTGGTTGATCCGAATCGGGCGATCACATCACAGCTGATCCCGGCTTCGTTCGGCGTGCACGGTCCCGGGGAGACGACGATCCTCTCGGGGTTCATCTCCTCAATTTGATCTAGTGTCACTTGATCATTTCTGAAAACGACAACCTCGGTGCCAAGTTCGCCAAAGTATTGAACGAGGTTGTAGGTGAACGAATCGTAGTTATCGATGACAAGAAGCATTTTAAGACTTTCGGGCGCGATCAATGGCTCGCATCGCGGCCATCGCTTTGTTCAAGCTTTCCTGATATTCGCCCTCAGGCGTTGAGTCCGCAACCACTCCCCCGCCAGCCTGAATATACGCTTTTCCGCCCTTGAGCAGAACGGTTCGCAGGGCGATGCACGAATCGAGATTTCCATCGAAGCCAAAATAGCCGACCGCGCCCGCATACGTGCAACGTTTGCTCTTCTCGAGCTCGTTGATGATTTGCATAGCCCGGACTTTCGGTGATCCGGAAACCGTTCCGGCAGGAAACGTCGCTCGCATCACATCATACGCAGTCCGGCCGCCCGAGAGCTTTCCAGAAACATGAGAGACAATGTGCATCACGTGGCTGTATCGCTCAATCGTCATGAAATCTGTCACCTTCACGCTGCCGTAGTCAGCGATGCGACCGACATCGTTGCGCGCCAGATCGACCAGCATCAGGTGCTCGGCCCGTTCTTTCGGGTCCGCGAGCAAGTCGGCGGCGTTAGCTTCATCTTCTTGCGTGGTGGCCCCGCGCTTGCGAGTGCCGGCGATCGGGCGAATCTCCACGAGATCGCCCGTCAAGCGCACGTGCACTTCGGGCGAGCTTCCCACCAGCGAGTACCCTTCCGGAAAGCGCAGGCAAAACATGTAGGGCGACGGGTTGATGAACCGTAATGTCCGGTAAAGATCAAGCGCGTCCCCGGCGAACTCCGTCTCGAACCGTTGCGCGGGGACCATTTGAAAGATGTCCCCGGCGCGGATGTACTCGCGAGCGCGACTTACCATCTGGTGGTATTCCGCGCGCGTCGTGTTGCTCGCGGCCTTGCCGCGGGGCGGCTCGCTCTGCGTGAAAATCGGCACGAAAGCAATTGGACGCGCCAGCTTGTGGAGGATCGCCTCGATTTCGCGGCTGGCCTCATCGTAGGCCGCCGCCCACCCGGCTGAATCAATGAACGCGTTCGCAACTATTTTCAATCTGCGGCGACGGTGATCGAAAATCACAACCGTTCCCGTCACGAGAAAGAACATGTCGGGGATGCCCAGATCGTCATTCCGCGGCGGCGCAACGGTCGGCTCGAACCACCGGACGCAGTCATATCCAAGATAACCGACCGCACCCCCATAGAATCCCGGAAGATTTTCCGTCGGCGCAATGCGATAGCTCCCCATGATCTTTTCCAGCTCTTCGAGCGGATCGCGTGCGGCTTCAAAGCTCTGGACTTGACCATTCTGAGTCACAGTCACGGTCTTGTCTCGCGCCGAGATCATGATTCTCGCACCAGCGCCAAGAAACGAATGCCGGCCGACCTGATCAGTTTGCTCCGCGGATTCCAGCAGAAAGGAAGGCGCATCTCCTCCGATCTTCGCGAAGGCGGAGATGGGGGTATCCCCGTCCGCGACAATTTCCGTCCAAACCGGAACCACGTTGGCGGTGGCCGCCTGCTCCGCAAAGACAGAGCGGGACGGGCTCAACGGAATCATGTCAGCGAAACCTTCGAGCCGGCCCGTTCTGGGAGGGCCTCCATCTGGAAAAGTTCCGCCGCAGCGAACCCGAACATGCTCGCGACGACGTTCGCGGGAAAGACTTCGCGCCGGACGTTGTAAATCATGACGGCATCGTTATAAGCTTCGCGCGCGAAAGAAATCTTGTTCTCCAGCGAAGTTACCTCTTTGCCAATCCGGGACAGGTTTGGATCTGCGTTGAGCCCGGGATTCGTTTCCGCCACGGCAAAGAAGCGCTCAAGTGCGTCCTTCAATCTCGCCTCTGCGGCGATAAGACCCCTTATCGCTTGCGGATGACCAGGGTTTGCCGCGGCCTTGGCCGCCGTCGAGTAGGCTGAATTTCTGGCCGAAGTGACCGTGTCCAGCGTTTCACGGTCGTCCTCGAGGTAGTCCTTCCCACCTTCCACCATATTTGCAATCAAGTCGTAGCGGATCTTGAGTTGCCCATCGATCTGCGAGAAGGTGTTCTTGTAGCGATTTCGAAGAGCCACCAGGGTATTGTATTGGCCAACGGCAAACAATGTGAAGAGTCCCAAGCCGCACACGATCGCGACCAGGATTACCAACGCCATTCCCATAATTAGAGAGTGCTCACCTTCTTTCTCCCGCGCAACCGAGAAATCCTTCTGCGACTGCGAGCACGTTGCCCGACGGTTCTCACCTTCATCTACAAGACGTGACCTGGAACAAGGCACCTGCGCCGGCGAGTCCGCTTAAGGGGAATCTCCTCTGCGAGGGTTCAATAATTGATTAGTTCAATCCCGAAAGGCTGTAGGAAGTGATAAGCGGAAAATACGGCCGTTACTAAGCCTAGCGAAATGAAGGCATGGAGGACAGTTTTGTTCCAGATCGAATACAATGAAAGCGCGAAAGAGAGTGACAAGAGCGCAAGGGGCACCAGGTGCAATGCGGAAGCGAATAGGGGAATGTGGTGCAAGGCTCTCAGAAGCCACTCGTTCAACGGAAAGGGCAGAAGCCTTACATAGATTCCAGGTGAGACGATCCAGGTGCCAAAGGATTCATAATAGAAACGTTCGGGACCCTTCCAAAGAATATAGGTGAGAATCGCCATCGCAGTGAACGCGACCACTCCCCAAGGGGTAATCACCCTTTTCGCCAGACCCATGGATACTACGGATACCTGCAATGCGCTGAGACCGCAACCGGTTTCCCGCTGATCGCAGGCAGGGTCGTCTCGATTGCCTCCATCGGTGATGAACGGATCTCACGACAGCTGCGCAAGTTTGTTTCGATCCTTGCTCATGTCGTCGCGGAGACGCGACAGTATTTGTGAAACTCCACCCGTCAAGGTCAACGCCAAATCGACAGCCACGAGGAACCCCGGTAATCCCAGCCAAAATTCGCGCTACTCTCTTGCGCGTAGTCTATGATTGATAGTGACAGCGACGGGTGATCGCAGTGTCTGAAGAACTACGCAATAGCGTTCCGTCAGTTCGATTAGCTTCGATACTGTCGTAGGATCTGCCTCGGTATCGACAAGAATGTGCAGGCGGATCGCGCGAAAGCCGACCGGAGCATCTTTGGCAACCGCCAGAGTCCCGCGAAAATCGAGGTCGCCCTCGGCCAAAATTTTTGCCTCTCTCAGAGGGATCCCGAGGGAAGTCGCGACCGCTCGCAGCGTAACTCCGGCGCAGGCTACGAGAGCCTGGAGAAGCATATCTCCCGAGCAGGCTTGCGAACCATCTCCACCCGCCGCCTGGTGCAGACCTGCATCGACCAGAGCTCGGCCCACGTCGAGCCTGCAGGAAACTCCTTCTGATGCCAAACCTTCAGCGTGGAGAGTGACGACAGCACTGTCGGGGTCGTCCCGGTATTTTGCCTTAAGGGGTGCTTGGAGGGCCTTTAAGCGTTCCTTATCCATAAACTAGGAAAGTGTGCCTAAAGTTTGCGTCCATAGAGAAAGCAGCTTCTCTCGTGATCATTGACCAGACCTGTGGCTTGCATGAAGGCGTAGCATATCGTCGTTCCAACAAACTTGAAACCGCGACGTGAGAGATCCTTGCTGATGGCATCTGATTGTGAGGTCCGCGTCGGCAGTTCGCGCGATGAGCGAGTGTTCAGGATTGGGTGCCCGTTGACGAACCTCCAGATGTAGGTACTAAAACTGCCGAATTCTTCCTGCACCGTCAGGAACGCACGAGCATTCGTAATCGCCGCCTTTATCTTGAGACGATTGCGAACGATTCCGGTGTTCGCGAGCAAACGCTTCTCACTCGTACTGTTATAATGAGCGACAATCTGCGGATCGAAATTAGCAAACGCCTCGCGATAGTTTTGTCTCTTCTTTAAGATCGTTTCCCAGCTAAGCCCAGCCTGGGCTCCCTCGAGAATCAAAAATTCGAAAAGAATGCGGTCGTCGTGCTGTGGGCGGCCCCACTCCTGATCATGGTAGGCGATCATCAGCTGGGACTCCGCCCAACGACACCGTTTCATCTGCCAGGGTTGATCAGCTCGCCGAAACAAAGCGCAGGGCGGGCGATGTGACCGGCTGTTCCTCAGCGAACTCACTAAGCGAGAGCGATCGGATAAGGTCCTTCGTCGCCGGAATGAGCGGAGGTGCGATGCTAAGTCCGCGGAATCCCAACCGAAGAAGCGAAGGGATCGCCTCTTCGCGGCCGCCAAGTTCACCGCAAATGGTCACTGATTTGTCGCCAGCTTCTTGGATGATAATGCCAAGCAATCGTAATAGCGCCGGATGATCATCAATGTAGTATTCGCTCACCGTGGCGTCATCACGCCCGACTGCCAGTGTGTATTGGGTGAGGTCGTTTGTTCCAATGCAGAGAAAATCCGCATGGCGCGCAATATCAGCCACCGTCAAGGCAGCCGAGGGCGTCTCGATCATCGCTCCAAGTGGCGGCAGGTTTTCGTGCCCCATCTCACGAGCGGTGGCTTCCAGAAGCTCGCGAATTTTGCACATGTCACGCTCGAGCGCGATCATCGGAACCAGGATGCGTATCGCCTGCTGTTGGGAGAGCCTCAAGAGAGCCCTGAGTTGCGTCTCCACCAACTGCGGAAAGGCGAGCAGAAGACGCACGCCCCGCTTTCCCAACAACGGGTTCGGCTCCGGGCGCATTCGCAAGGAGGGAAGCGGCTTGTCGCCGCCCATGTCCAACAGACGGATCGTAACAGGTCGGTCCGCGAGAGGCCCGAGCACAGTTTCAAGGTCGCTAAAAAGCTCCTCCTCCGTAGGGAGAAGCTCCCGCGCCAGGTACAACTGCTCGATTCTAAAAAGGCCGATGCCATCGGCACCGTTTTCGAGAACCATCTCGATATCGTCGTGAGCGCCGATGTTCGCTTCGACAGAGACAGCCTGTCCATCGAGAGTTATTGCCGGCGCCCGGCAGTCGCCCTTGGAACGAGAATGGCTTGCGCGATGACTTTCGAGGCGTTGCTCAAACGTCTGGCGCGTTTCCTCGGTTGGAGAAATAACCACGACCGCCGCAAAGGCATCGATGAGCAGGACCTCCCCGCTTTCGATCTGCCCGAGCAGATCAGGCAACTCCGCGACTACCGGGATGCCCTTCTCCCGCGCGAGCAAGGCGGCGTGTGAACCTTGTCCCAGCGACTCGACCAGGATCGCCGCCACATCGCGTCGGGAAAGCGAGACGACATCCGAAGGCAACAGTCGCTGCGTGACAAGCACGCTCGCCGTCGGCATCGACGCGAGGCCGAAGGCATCAACTCCCTCGAGTCGCCGCAGCACGCGACGCGCCAAATCCAGGATGTCATCCGCCCGCACGCGAAAGGCCTCGCTTTCGAGTGCAGCGAACTTCGCCTCCCACCTGCGAAAGACGCTCCTGACAACCTGTGCGGCGGTAAAAAGCGAGGTGCGCAGTTCGGATTCGAATTCGTTGGAAGAGAGAAAGCTGTCCAGCATCATTTGGTGAGCATGGAAGATTTCTGCCAGTTTCGGATCGAACTGCTCACTGATGCGCCGCGCGGATTCCTCGAGCTCCGTCCTCACGTCCAGGAATGCTCCGCGAATCCGATCCATCTCTGCCTCGATTTGCTCCGAATTGATCTTCAAGGCCTGCGCGCTGCATTCCAGAATGTCTCCTGCCACCCAGGCAGTACCTATGGCCAGACCGGGGGAGATGCGGCTTCCAAGTAGACTTCTCTCCTCACGAGGCCGGTCTGGCAATTCGGTTGAGCTGAGCGCTGATTGGGAGTCCACTTAACAGGATCATCGCTCATTGCCACGTCGCAGGCAACTCTGGCCGAAGCAAATAGCATCGCCAGACGTGGGGACCTGGAAACGCTGCGCCGAGCTAATAGTTCGGCCAAACCCCTGGCGTGAGCAGCTCGAGAAGATGACGGTCCGGATCCCGGAAATAGATGCTGGTGCCTCCATCCGGCCAGGTGAGACTGCTCTCGATGGGAATGTGCTTTTCCTCGAGTCGTGCCCTCCATGCAGACAAACTCGCCGCGGGAACGCCGAAACCGAGGTGCGCCTGGCCGATCGTGCCGTGGGCGGGAATTGTTCCGAAAGGCAGGACCGTTCCCTCGGGATCGCTGCCACGCACGAAGAGCAGCAAGACTTGGCCCTTGCCAACATTGAAGGCGCAAAAGCGCTCATCGGACTTCATGACCGAATAACCAAACAAGTCCAAGTAAAATTCCAGCGATCGATTCAGGTCCTCCACGTGCAGACAAGTTTCCACAATCGTGCTCGGGAGGACGGATGTTGGTTGATCCGCTAAACTCGAGTCTTGGGCCATGTTCATCCCCTACTCTTCTTTCGCCTGGTCCAAGAATCAACCAGCCTCGTCTGGAAAAGTTGATCCTCGACCTTTCCGAGCCGATTAGCGGCGGCGATGCCTTATCGTTTGAGACCCAGGAGGAAGACGCTTGCTGTCACCAAGAGAATGCCAATCCATTCTCGAGCGACGAGTCGCTCTCCCAGGAAGGCGAAAGCGAAAACTGCCACGAGGATTACACTAAGCTTATCAACTGCCGCGACCTTGGCTGCCGCACCGATCTGCAGTGCACGAAAATAGCAGACCCAGGAAGCCCCGGTCGCCACAGCAGATAGAGCGAGGAAAGTCCAGGTTTTCGCAGATAGCGCGAGCGGGTTGCTCCACTTACCGGTGAGTAGAACAAACGCCGCGAGAAGCACGATGATGACGGCGGTGCGGATCAGAGTGGCAAGGTCCGAGTCGACGTCCCGAATCCCAATCTTAGCGAAAACCGCAGTCAGCGCGGCAAACAGTGCGGAGAGAAGAGCCCAGGAAAACCAGTTCGCCAGATGGGGCATGCCGCCGACTTTGACCCGAGTTCTATTTCTGCGTCAAACAACATCGGAATCGCGAAGCGTCGAAGCGCATGCAGAATCACGAATTGTTCCCATGCGTCGCTTCCTTGGAGTTCTCGGCGTGTATTATTTTCCCTTGGGTTGCGCTCTCCTCCAAAACTCGTCGAAGGCAATTGAATCGAAGAAAGCCGTAGCCTTGACGATCTTGCCATCCCGCATCTCCATGAACCAAGCGTAAGTGTTGCGGTACGGCTTGCCGTCGAGGGCGGTGGCTTCACCATCGAATAGCGCGATGACCGTGTCGCCGTCACTAT
>DATDKN010000174.1:0-4808 GCA_036519995.1 Terrimicrobium sp.
TCGCTGCCTGCCTCAGAATTTGCCCGAGATCATTGTGGTCGACGTTTCAGGTCTGAACATTGGCGATACCCTCCATGTTCGCGACATCAAGCTTCCGCCTGGGGTAACCGCCGTGCCCGACGAAGATCTGACCGTATTTCTCGTCTCCGAACCCACTGTCGCCGAGGAGCCAGTCGCGGCGCCCGAAGAGGCGGTCGCCCCGGAGATCATCAAGGAAAAGAAGGGCGAGGAATCAGAAGCGACCGCTGAGCCGAAGCAATAAAGAGCCCGGCTCTGGCGCGTGGAGCATGATACCATCTTTCGTCTGGTCGTTGGGCTCGGCAATCCCGGTCGACAATTCGTCGGTACTCGGCACAATATTGGTTTTTCGGTTGTCGAGGAGCTTGCTCGCCGGGCTGCGGTCTCGTTCCGGTTTGAACCGAAGTGGGATGCCGAGGTGGCCCTGTTTGGCGGGCGCCTTCTCATGAAGCCGCAAACCTTCATGAACTTGAGCGGCGAGGCGGTCGCAAATTACGCCCGTTACCGTCGGATCAATCAGTCGGAAATTCTGGTCATCGTCGACGACGCTGCCCTTCGGCTTGGCGAACTGCGGCTGCGACCCTCCGGAAGCGCCGGAGGGCACAACGGGCTCGAATCCATCCTGGTCCACACGGGCACTGAAGCGGTGCCGCGGCTTAGAATTGGCATCGGCGCGGCTTCAGGCGTCCTCACCGACCATGTCCTTGGAAAGTTTGAATCCTCCGAGCTTGAGGTCGTGGAAGCGAGTGTGAGCCGCGCTGCGGATGCCGCCGAATACGCCAACGCCCATGGGATTGAAGCCGCCATGAACCTCTACAATAGAAAACAATGAAAAAACGCTACGAAGCTCTTCTTGCCCTCTCCACGCGTGGCAAGGAAGAGTCGGTCAAGGAAATCATCGAACGCCTGGAAAAAACCATCGCCAGTGAAGGCGCCACCATTGAGCAGGTGCAACGCTTCGAGAAGCGCGAGTTAGCTTATCCATTGAAGCACCTCAACAGCGCTTACTTCGTCAACTTCATCTTCGAAGCCGATTCGCAGCTCATCGACAAGCTGCGCGCCAAATTGAAGCTGGACGAAGATGTCGCTCTGCAGAATTATCTACACTTGCCTCCGAAACGACAAGCGACTGAGACAGCAGCATAGGAGATCAAATGGCTAGCCTGAACAAAGTCATGCTCATCGGTAACGTCACCCGTGATCCCGAGGTGAAATTCACCCCAAAGGGAAGCGCCGTGGCGGATTTGGGATTGGCTGTTAACCGCGTCTACACCAACCAGTCCGGTGAAAAGACCGAAGAGGTCACCTATATCGATGTCGAACTCTGGGGCCGATTGGCTGAAATTGCCGGCGAGTACGCCAAGAAAGGCCGTCCCGTGTTCATCGAGGGTCGTCTACGGCTGGATTCCTGGGAAGACAAACAATCGGGGCAGAAGCGCAACCGCCTCAAGGTGGTCGCCGAGGGACTTCAGCTTCTCGGTTCCCGCCCCGGCGGCGGCGCTGGGGGTGCCGATTACGAGGGAGAAGGAGAAGCTGCCGCAAAGCCGCCTCGTCCTGCTCCATCCCGCTCCGCAGCTAGCGAACCGGCCGACGACGACATTCCATTCTGAGCATTTTTTGTCCCGCGACCTGATCAATGATCAGTTCTTCAAGTCCGGTGACGGTCGGGGACGTTCGGGAGCACTACGACGAGCTGGATCGCTACTATCGCGAAATCTGGGGCGAGCACGTGCACCACGGACTGTGGGAGCGCGGCGATGAAACCGTCCATGAAGCGGTCCTCAACCTGATTAGAAGTGTCGCTCGGCATGGGGAGATCACAGCCGGCAAGCGCGTGTGCGATGTGGGATGCGGATACGGAGGATCGGCGCGGCTTCTCGAGACTGAATTCGGAGCGACCATTTCGGCAATCACCGTTTCTTCGGCTCAATACCGCTATGCCGTCGCCCAGTGGGGTGACGTCTGCAACTCGGAATATCTCTTGGGCGATTGGGCGAGCAATACGTTGCCCTCTGACGCTTTCGACACCGTTATCTCCATTGAAAGCTCCGAGCACATGCAGGATAAGCCGATGTTCTTTGCCCAGGCACATCGAGTCCTGAAGGCTGGTGGACACATGGTAGTTTGCGCCTGGCTTGCCATAGAAGACCCAACCAGAGTGCATCGGCGTCACCTTCTTGAACCAATCTGCCGCGAGGGCAGGTTGCCGGGAATGGGAACGGAGACCGACTACCGGAAGTGGTTTTCCGAAGCGAACTTTGAACTGGACTTCTTCGAGGATGTCAGCGCACGCGTGCGAAAGACTTGGTCGATCTGTCTTGTGCGAGTTTTGGACAGCGTCTTTCGGCGTCCGCAATACCGGCGATTTCTCTTCAGCGCCGGCGCGCGCAGCCGTGTCTTTCTCCTGACCATGGTCCGCATCTGGCTCGCCTACGCACTCGGTGCGATGCGCTATGGTATATTCAAGGCGCGCAAGTCTTAGAAGTTCGATGGGCCAAGGGCCTCGGCGCTACAACTGCGTCGGCCGATTTATCTCCATCGCGACAAGGCAGACGTCATCATTAAACTCCTGTGTTGCGGAGAACTGCTGGACTTCATCGATGATGCCGCGGCACAAGTCGACGACCGGTAGCTCGGCGCGATTGCCGACCGCTTTGGAGAGCTGTTCATAGTCGTAGAGCTTTCCGCTGGAGCCCTCGACTTCGAACAAGCCATCGGTGAAGAGCAGGACGACATCATGCAAGGAGAGCTTGCAACGATGTGTCTCATAAACCGCTCCGTCGAAGAGGCCAAGTGCCGGCCCGGGCGGCTTTTCCATTAAGGGCAAAACGAACCCTTCGGTGATCTTTTCTCTGTGGGCCAGATGCAACGGGTTGGGATGGCCGGCGTTGGCATAGCGCAGTTGACCCTTGTCCAGATCTGCGAGCACGTAAAATGCCGAGGCGAAAAGGGTGATATCACTGTTCTTGAAAGCTCCGAGCATTGCACGATTGATCGATACGAGGAGCTCTCCCGGTTTGTTCCACAGCGGACGCAACTCGCTGACCACCGAACGAACAATCGCCGCCACCAGCGCAGCGCGCACGCCGTGGCCCATGACATCGCAGACGAATAGTCCTGCCCGCTCGTCGGAAATGGCCAGCACGTCGAAGAAATCACCGCTTACAATCATCGAGGGTCTAAAGAACGGGTAAAATCGAACCGCACTCTCCTCCTCGGTAGCATTGTGAGGAAACGTCGGAAATCGCTGCGGCATCAGCGCACATTGAAGCTCGCGAGCCATTTCGAGGTCCTGCTCCAATGACTTGTTTTTCGCCCGAAGTTCCTCGGTGAGGCGTGCCAATTTTTCCGCGGCTCGCTTCTTCTCGGTGATATCGCGAGAAATCCCGAAGGTCCCGATGATTTTGCCTTGGGCGTCGCGCAGAGGCATCTTCGTGGTTGAGACCCAAGTCTCTTCCTTGTCCGGCCAGGTTTCCTTCTCCTCGTAGTCAATAATGGGGACTCCCGTGCGCATGATCTCCCGTTCGTCGGCCAGAGCGATTTCGGCGTGCTCAGGGGAGAAGAGATCCCGGTCTGTCAATCCGATTATCTCCGACGGATCGTTCCGGCCGTGCCAGTTCGCCAACGCCTTGCTGACGGCGATGAAGCGACTCTCGGCATCCTTGAAGTAGATATTCTGGGGCAGGTGTTCCATCAATGTGGTCAGCAGATTGCGCTCCTTTTCGAGTGCCAATTCCGTCGCGCGGCGCTCGGTAATGTCCCAAGCCACGCCAACAATGCGTTCGATCTTTGCCGTTGCGTCACCGTGCACTTTTGACCGGATCCTCACGGTATGCTCGCTCGCATCGGAAGGCCATCTGATGCGGAATTCTTTGTCCACAGCGCTGCGCGTGGATATCGCCCGCGCGAACTCTTCGCGAATTCGCTGTCGATCCGCTTCATGGATCAACTTCAAGAAATCCTCATAGCATCCGTCGAAAGTCCGCGGCGGAAGTCCAAAAAGAGCATGCATCCGCTCATCCCACCACATCGAGTCAGCCGGCAAATCCCAGTCCCAAGTGCCCATCTCCGCGGAACTCAGAGCAAGATGTAAACGATCTTGCTCGCTGCTAACCTGTGCGTTGCTCATGAGAAAAACGGGAAAGGTTAGTTCCGAAGATCTCGCCTATCGCAATTCCGTTTAGTCGCTCTAGGCGTGTAGGAGGCATGGGGGAAACTTATCATTCGGCGGAAAATTGGCACCAGTCCTAGAGATTGACCGCCCGGGGCTGGTTGGAACAAAAGCCTAGCCGTCGAGCGTGAAGCCCACCTTGATCGTGACTTGCCAGTGCCCGATCTTTCCATCTTCAACTTGGCCGCGAGTTTCGACAACCTCGAACCAGCGAAGATTACGCAGGCTCCGCGAGGCTTTGGACAGTGCGTTCTTGACTGCATCCTCGATGCTATCGGGGGAGGAGCCCACAAGTTCGATCTTCTTGTAGATATGATTGCTCATACCTCCAAGAGTAACGCCGCCGCTGTGCTGACACCAATCCAAACTTCGAGCATCTTCCTAGAGTAGCATCCCCTCTCTCGCCGGGAGATTCGACCTTTCTGCAAGACATTATTAGAAATTCTGCTTGTTTTTCTACAATCACAAGGTCCTTTGCACTAGATGGATGTGACATATGGCTTTCGCTATGCCACCGTTGTTGGCAGAAAATTTACCTTGCAAAGAGTAATACATGATGTATTCTAATTTTAGGCTTAAGGGAATTCCAGCAATGGGTCGATAGGGGTATCGACAGGGC
>DATDKN010000175.1:0-14729 GCA_036519995.1 Terrimicrobium sp.
GAGTTCTCTTTTGGGAGCGTCCTCCGCGACCATTTCGCGGATGCGCTGGAAACTCCAAAGTTCCGCCGGGTGCTCGTGGACATTCAGACCGGGATCAAACGATGCGCCGAGACTTGCCCGTATTACGGCTACTGCGGAGCGGGCGCCCCGGCTAACAAGTATTATGAGAATGGCTCGTTTGCGTCCACACAGACCCTCTATTGCCGCTATGCGGTGCAAATTCCGCTCGATGTCGTCTTGAACGATATGAAGACGGCTTTGAACCAAGCCACCTGAGGCGAGGTGGGGAAAACCGGGTGAGCAGGCTGCCGGTATCGGGCGCTTTTGCCTCGTTGCCCTTCGACAACATGTTAAACTAGGGAGTGTCGTATGAGTCCTGAAAAATTCACTGCCAAGATGCAAGAGGCCTTCAACGCATCTCTGGACCTGGCCTCAAAAGCGAATCATTCTGAAATTTCCACCGAGCACTTTCTGCTGGCGCTGCTCAGGCAAGGAGATGGTCTCGCTCGACCGGTGCTCGAGGGTTTGGGAATAAATCCCGCTCAACTCGAAAAGCAGCTCGAAGCCGAGCTCTCCCGACGCGCAACCGTACACGGCGGCGGGTCCCCGCACCTGGGCGCAGATCTTCGCAAGACGATCGATGCCGCGGAGGGCGAAATGTCCAAGCTTAAGGACGAATTCCTCAGCGCCGAACACTTCCTGCTCGCGGTGCTGGACTCTGGAACTCCTGCGGCGGCGATGCTAAAGAATGCAGGCATCAACCGGCAGAAGCTCATGCAGAGCTTGCAGAGCATCCGCGGCAACCAGCGCGTGACCGATCAGGACCCGGAAGGCAAATACCAGACCTTGGAAAAGTATGGCCGCGATCTCACCGAGCTAGCTCGTAAGGGAAAGATCGATCCGGTGATCGGCCGCGACAATGAAATCCGACGGACCATGCAGGTCCTCTCCCGTCGGACCAAAAACAACCCAGTCCTCATCGGAGAGCCAGGCGTTGGCAAGACTGCCATCGTCGAGGGACTGGCTCGACGCATTGTCGCCGGCGACGTGCCCGAATCCCTCAAGAACAAACGCATCATCGCCATGGACATTGGCGCCATGATCGCCGGCGCCAAGTTCCGGGGCGAGTTCGAGGACAGACTGAAGGCCTTCCTGAAAGAGGTGACCGCTTCCGAGGGCAAGATCATCCTCTTTATCGACGAGCTCCATACCATCGTCGGCGCGGGCGCAGCCGAAGGTTCCGCGGATGCTTCAAATATGCTCAAACCCCAGCTCGCTCGCGGCGAACTGCACACCATCGGCGCTACCACGCTCGACGAATATCGCAAGTACATCGAAAAGGACGCCGCCCTCGAGCGACGCTTCCAACCAGTCATGGTCGACGAGCCAAGCGTGGAGGACACCATCGCCATCCTGCGCGGCCTCAAAGAACGTTATGAAGTGCATCATGGCGTTCGCATCCAGGATGCGGCCCTGATCGCGGCCGCCACGCTCTCCCATCGCTACATCAGCGATCGATTTCTGCCAGACAAGGCCGTCGACCTCGTCGACGAGGCTGCCTCGCGCTTAAAGATCGAACTCGATTCGATGCCCACCGAAATCGACCAACTCGAACGCCAGATCATGCAACTCGAGATGGAAAAACAGGCGCTCAAGAAAGAACGGGACAACGCGAGCAAGGAGCGTCTCTCCAAGCTCGAGAAGGAGCTCGCCGATCTCAAAGAGCAGTCGAGTCGGCTCAAGGCGCAATGGCAGAAAGAAAAAGAGGAAATTACCAAATCGCAGAAAATCGGCGAACAAATCGATCAGCTCAGAACCGAACTCGAGCAGGCGCAGAGAAGAGGAGATCTCCAACGCGCTTCGGAGATCCAATATGGAAAAATCCCGGAGCTGCAAAAACAGCTGGACGACTTGAAAAGCAAGGAAACGGCCGGCGGTCATATCCTCCTCAAGGAGGAAGTCACCGAAGAGGACATTGCCAAGGTCGTTTCCAGCTGGACTGGCATTCCCGTGTCCCGCCTCCAGGAAGGCGAACGCCACAAGCTCGTCAAAATGGAAGAGAGGCTGATGGAGCGTGTCGTCGGCCAGGAACGGGCCATTCGCGCCGTCTCCAATGCGGTCCGCCGTGCCCGGGCGGGACTACAAGACGAAAATCGTCCGATCGGTTCCTTCATGTTCCTTGGACCGACCGGAGTCGGAAAAACGGAACTCTCCAAGGCATTGGCCGAATTTCTCTTCGATGACGAGCGGGCCATGATCCGGATCGACATGAGCGAGTACATGGAAAAGCACACGGTGGCGCGACTCATCGGCGCACCCCCAGGCTATGTCGGCTACGAAGAAGGCGGGCAACTTAGCGAGGCCGTCCGTCGCCGACCCTATTCTGTCGTGCTCTTCGACGAGATTGAAAAAGCGCATCACGACGTCTTCAACGTCTTGCTCCAGGTGCTTGATGATGGGCGAATCACCGACGGCCAAGGCCGAACCGTTGATTTCAAGAATACGGTGATCATCATGACCTCAAACATCGGCAGCCAATACATCATGGAAGACCTGCCGAAGGAGGAGCGGGACCGCCGCGTCACCGAAGCGTTGCGCGCACATTTCCGTCCCGAGTTCCTCAATCGGATCGATGAAATCATCAACTTCGACCGTCTGGATGATCGACAGATCACCAAGATCGTCGACTTCCAACTCAAGCGACTCCTTCAGCGCCTCGGTGCTAGAAAGATCAGCTTAGAGCTCTCCGATGACGCCAAACGATTCCTGGTCAAGGAGGGTTATGATCCCGCCTACGGGGCCCGCCCCCTCAGGCGTGTCATCCAAAGAGAAATCCTCGACCCGCTAAGTCTGGAGATCCTCGACGGCAAGTTTCAGGAGGGAGATCAAATCAGCGTCCATGCCGCCGACGGCCATCTCACCTTCAAGAAGACTTGATTTCGGGAGAAACGCGCCGCCGTTTTCTTCCAAACTTTCCCACTTTTTCTCTTGCTTAGAACTAGCAAGAGTCTATTTTCTCACTTCCCGCACGATGTCGGGGAACTGGCGGAAGCACGTGAGCGTGCTTTTTTTGTCCCCATATTCCGGCGGGAATGCATCAAGACAATGATCGGACCACATCCCTGCACGATTGCAGCGCTCCAAAAAGCGGCTGTCCGTCTTTGTCGTCGAAAGCGAACCTGTTAAGACTACAAAAAGGGTAAACCCTCAACCGTTCTTTATAAAAAATGTCAACTCCCGCCGGCCAACGCATACGCATCCGCCTGAAGGCCTTTGACTATCGCATTTTGGATGCTTCGGCCGCCGAGATCGTCGAGACGGCCAAGCGCACTGGCTCGAAGGTAACCGGGCCGATTCCGCTGCCGACCCGCATCGAGAAGTTTACGGTTAATCGCTCCCCGCACGTCGACAAGAAGGCGATGGATCAATTTGAGATCCGCACGCACAAGCGACTGCTGGATATCGTGGAGCCTACCGCCAAAACTGTTGACGAACTTCGCAAGCTCAATCTCCCCGCGGGAGTCGACATCACCATCAAGATCTAGCCATGAGCATAGGACTTTTAGGCAAGAAACTCGGAATGACCCGCGTCTATGACGAGAAGGGGCGCGTGACGACGGCGACGGTCATCGAGGCGGATGGAAACCGTGTCATCCAAGTGAAGACCGTGGAGAAAGATGGTTATCACGCGGTGCAAGTCGGCTTTGACGATCAAAAGCGGCAACGCATCGGCAGAGCGCAGGCCGGTCATTTTGCCAAATCATCGTGCCCGCCCAAGAAGTTCATTCGCGAGTTTCGTCTTGCGAACGAGGAGGCGGTTCCTGACCACGTCGGCGACCTCCCCCTGACCGTATTTGAGGTAGGGCAGTTTGTGGACGTCATCGGACAATCCAAGGGCAAAGGCTTCCAAGGAGTCGTCAAGAAACACAATTTTGAAGGCCAACCAGCCAGCCATGGCTCGATGATGCATCGTCGCAACGGAGCCATCGGCAACCGCTCCACGCCCGGCCGCGTCTGGAAAAACATGGGAATGCCCGGTCATCTCGGCGACGAACGGGTGACTGTTCAGAATCTGCGTGTTCTTCAGGTGCGCCAAGAAGATGGGGTCATCCTTGTTAGCGGCGCGGTTCCCGGCGCCAAGGGATCGAACGTGATCGTGCGCCCCGCCAAGAAGAAACCATTGACCGCTGAAAAGAACTAGCGATGAGCGCAACCATTTTCACCGCGGAAGAGGCTCGGAAGGCAAACATCGAACTGATCACCGAGCCAGAGAAAGGCCGTCAGGCCGTGCATGATGTTGTTGTCGCCTTGCGCGCAAATCGCCGTCGCGGCACCGCCAGCACAAAGACAAAGGCGGATGTCCGCTTGAGCGGCGCCAAACCCTGGCGCCAGAAGGGCACCGGCCGGGCGCGCGCCGGCTACAAATCGTCACCGGTTTGGGTTGGGGGCGGCGTCGCGTTCGGACCGCATCCGCGCGACTACTCCAAGAAGGTGCCGAAAAAGGTCAAGACGCTGGCGTTCCGAAAGGCCCTCAGTGAGCGCGTGCTGGCCGGCGACGTCCTCCTCGTCGAGGACTTCAAGGTTAATGAAGCCAAGACCAAGCAGTTCCTCACTTTGGTTGCGGACACAGCAGGAAATGCACGGAAGATGTTAATCGTTGGGACCGGCTTTGATGAAAAGACCTATCTGGCCGCGCGCAATGTGCGGGATACGCTCCTGGCACGCGCCGCCGAGGTCAACACCGAGCAACTCCTGGCCTTCGACAAGGTCATCGTTACCAGAGACGCGCTCGCCACGCTCTCCGAAAGACTCGCCTGATGAAAGCATCGTTCGATCAGATTCAAACCGTGATTCTCACCGAGAAGGCGACTCTGCTCTCCGAGAAAAACAACCAGTACGTCTTTCGCGTCAGCCCGAAGGCCAACAAGATCGAGATCAAGCGCGCTGTCGAGGATCTCTTCAAGAAAACGGTAGTCCATGTCAACACCGCCAATTTCACCGGCAAGAAAAAGCGCGAGCGAACCGCTAATTTCGGGCGGCGGGCGAATTGGAAGAAGGCGGTGGTGACGCTGAAGGAGGGCGACAAGATCGAGCTCGTTTAAGCACTATGGCACTTAAGAACTTCAGACCGCTAACTCCCTCCAACCGGTTCAAGTCGCTCCCAGGCTTCTCCGAGATCACCAAGGACAAGCCTGAGAAGACTCTGACCGCCGTTCGGAAGCGAACTGGCGGTCGCAACAACGCTGGCCGTATGACCATGCGCCATCGTGGCGGCGGACATAAGAGAAAGTACCGGTTAGTCGACTTCAAGCGAAAGAAGCAAGGGATCGTCGCAGAAGTCCTCGCGATCGAATACGATCCGAATCGCTCCGCTCGCATCGCCCTCCTGCAATATTCCGACGGCGAAAAGGCCTACATCCTTGCTCCGGTCGGGCTGGCCGTCGGCGCCAAGGTGAATGCGGGAGAAACCGCCGACCCTTCCATCGGCAATGCCCTCCCGCTAAAAGCCATCCCTCTCGGCACCGCCATTCACAACATTGAGATCATCCCGGGTCGCGGAGCGCAAATGGTCCGCAGCGCAGGTTCCCAAGCGACTCTCGCCAACCGCGAAGGCGGATATGCCCTGATCAAACTCGCCTCCGGCGAAATCCGCAGAATCAACGCGGAGTGCTACGCCACCATAGGTCAGGTCGGTAACACCGACCATATGAATGTCTCCAGTGGAAAGGCCGGCCGAACTCGCTGGCTGGGACGACGCCCCCACGTCCGGGGCATGGTCATGAATCCAATCGACCATCCCATGGGCGGTGGACAGGGGAAGAGCAAGGGTGGAGGCGGGCGTCATCACCCGATGAGTCCGTGGGGACAACTGGCCAAGGGATTTAAGACTCGACGCAAACACAAACCTTCCGATCGCTTCATCATCCAGCGACGCAAAGGCAAGGTTCAGAATTAAGCTCTATGGCACGTTCTTTAAAAAAGGGACCGTTCGTTGAGTGGAAACTCCTCGACAAAATCGACCGGATGAACGAATCCGGCGCGAAAAAGCCGATCAAGACGTGGTCGCGCCGAAGCACGGTAACGCCGGACTTTGTTGGCCACACCTTCAATGTGCACAATGGCAAGACCTTCATCCCGGTCTTCGTCACTGAAAACATGGTCGGCCACAAGCTTGGTGAGTTTTCTCCAACCCGAATCTTTAAAAAGCACGGTTCTCACACCGCAAAAGTGACCAAATAGAATATGGGGCACGCTGCGATAGCGGCGGCGCTTCTCGCTCTGCTCCCCGTCGCCAGACTGGAAGCACAGGGCAATCGATCTTTGACAGACTCTGAAAACCGAATCCTTCTCGCGCAGGGGGCCACGATCACCGTGCCCGATCCTGAAGGCGAAAAGGAAGAAACCGTCGAGGCGTTGCAGGAACAGATCCTCCTGCTTCGCTCGGCCATACGGTCGCTTACCGAAAGCCTCGCCATTTCCAATAGCGAAGCGGAAACCTTCAAGCGGCAAGCGACCGACCTGACCCTCAAGATTGAAGCGCTCGGAATTCCGGCCACGGAAAACGATCGAGGCAAGCTCGAACAGAAGTTGCTCGCGGCGGTGCGCGACCTCCGCCTGTTGAAAAAACAGCACGAGGCCAGCGTCAATCAGCTCGTCCGTCTTACCGAAGCCATCCAGGTCGTGCTCAAGAGCACCGAGGAAATCGATCCGCAAGCGCGGCTCGCAGTGGAAACCGAGCTTCGCAAGACAAGCGAGATCCTTGGCACTCCACACGCTGCGCAAACCCGCGGCCCAGTGGAAGCCACCCTCAACGATGGAATGGTCGTTGACGTGAAGGACGATCTCGCCCTCGTGGTGGCAAACATTGGCGAAAAACAAGGCGTGCGTGTCGGGATGCCCTTCCAAATTTGGCGGGAGGACAAACGCATCGGCGAAGTGCGCGTGGTTGACGTGCGCAAGACCATCTGCGGAGCGGTAATTCAGAGTCTGGAGTCGGAAAAAGAGTCGGTGAAAACCGGTGACCGTCTTAAAGTGGACGCCCAGCACTGACCAAGACGAAAATAACAGATCAACAACAATGCAGGTTCGATCGACATATCGTTTTGCGCGGATCTCCGCGTTCAAAGCGCGTGAGGTCACGCGCGAGATCCAAGGTCTTCCCGCCTCGGATGCTCTCAACTTGCTGCGCTTTGTCCCCAAGAAAGCGGCTGGTCTGGTCCGGAAGACGCTGGCCAGCGCCGTGGCCAATGCCGAAAACAACAACAATCTCAACGTCGAGAACCTGGTCATCCAAGAAGCGGTTGTGGGCGAAGGTCCGACCGCCAAGCGCTTTCAACCCAAGGCCCGCGGCAGTGCGGGTCCCATTCGCAAGCGCACCAGCCATATCAGGATTATCCTCACCGACGAAATTGAAATAAAACGGCGCGAACAGCGCGACCGCAAAAAGTCGAAAAAATCTTCCTCGACCAAGGCGACAACAGGGAAATCGAGAAGGAAAGAGACGAAAGAGGCGCAAGCCGCGCAGCCCGAGGCTGCGCCAGAATCCAAGGAGTAAATCATGGGACAGAAAGTCAACCCAATCGGCTTCCGGCTTCCGATCAGCCGCGACTGGTCCTCGAGGTGGTATGCATCACGCAAAGACTTTGCCGACTACTTGCTTGCTGATGGCAAGATCCGCGGGTTCCTGCACAAGAAATTGAAGCAGGCGGCCGTAGCACGCATTGTCATCGAGCGCGCTTGGAACAGTCTGCGCGTGACCATCCACACGGCACGCCCGGGGGTCGTCATTGGACGCAAGGGTTCCGAGATCGAGAAAATGACGGAGGAAATCTCGCGCCTCGCCGGCGGCAAGCAGGTGAAGATCGACATCATCGAGATCAAGGCGCCTGATATTGAAGCTCAACTGGTGGCAGAAAACGTCGCCTCACAACTCGAGCGCCGTATTTCCTTTCGCCGCGCGATGAAACGCGCTGTGCAAATGGCGATGGAGCAGGGAGCTCTTGGAATCAAGATTCGCTGTTCCGGCCGGCTTGGCGGCGCGGAGATTGCCCGCACCGAATGGTATCGCGAGGGCAAAATCCCTCTGCACACCATGCGCCAACCAATCGACTACGGATTTACCGAAGCTTCAACGGTCGCGGGGAAGATTGGCGTAAAGTGTTGGATCTGCAAAAAACCGACCACGCCCGAAAGCGAGGATCAGAAGCAGCAACAGCTTTCCAAGGAACGCCCGCGCGCTCCGAAGCCCGAAACCCCTACCGTCTGACCTGAGAGGAGCCAGCCATGCCATTGATGCCCAAACGCGTAAAGTATCGCAAGAGCCAGCGTGGAAGCCGCGCCGGAAATGCTTCACGCACCTTGACAATCGATTTTGGCGAGTTCGGACTCCAAACCCTGGACCGCGCCTGGATCACCAACGTTCAAATTGAGGCTGCCCGCGTAGCCATGACCAGACACATGAAGCGCAAGGGCAAGCTCTGGATCCGCATCTTCCCTGATAAGTCCGTGACGGCGCGCCCCCCCGAAACCCGCATGGGAAAAGGCAAGGGTAATCCAGAGCATTGGGTCGCGGTCGTCCGCCCGGGCAACGTCCTCTTCGAGCTGGACGGCGTTTCAGAAAGCATTGCCCGGGAATCGCTGCGCTTGGCCGCTAATAAGCTCCCCGTCCGCACACGCTTCCTCTCGCGCCATCGTGCCGCAAAATAACTGGCCATGAAGATCGCCGAAGTTAAGGAACTCACCATCAAGGAACTCGAGACGCGCAAGCGCGAGATCCGGCAGGAAATTTTCAACCTGCGGATCCAGCAGCAGGCGGGCCAACTGGAAAAGCCTCATATGCTGCGTTCGCTCCGTCGGGACGCGGCCCGCGTTGATACCGTCCTCACAGAAAAACGGAAGGCTCTCGAGAGCAGGACATCTCCGACACCTTCCCCGGCCCAAAAGAGATCATGAACGAAACAGCTTCAGATTCGCCCTCGCAGCAAGAAACCAAAGTTCCCGACCAGCCGACAGCGGTGAGCGAGACGCGACGCAACCTGCGCAAAACCCGGGTGGGCGAAGTCGTCTCAGACTCGATGAACAAGACGATCGTGGTTCGGACGGTCACCCGCGTGCCGCACCAGAAATTTGGGAAGATCGTCAAGCACGTAAAGAAGTTCTACGTTCACGACGAGAAGAATGAGGCCAAAGTTGGGGATCGTGTTTCCGTCATGGAAACTCGGCCGCTCTCCCGCCTGAAACGCTGGAGGCTCGTCGAAGTCCTCAAACATTAGTCCGAGCAATCAACGATTCGAACCTTTATCTCCGATTCCTATGATCCAGATCCGATCCCGTCTCGATGTCGCGGACAACACCGGCGCTCGCATGGCCACGATGATCGGCGTCATTGGCAAAGCCTCGATGAAGGCGCACGTCGGTGATGTCATTACGGCCAACGTCAAGGAGGCTTCCTCGGGAGGCACCGTCAAGAAGGGCGAGGTCGTCCGCGCAGTCGTAGTGCGAACGAAACATCCGATCAAGCGTCAGGACGGCTCCTACCTTCGTTTCGACAACAACGCGATCGTGATTATCGACAAGGACCTCAATCCGCGCGGAACGCGTATCTTTGGTCCAGTCGCCCGCGAACTGCGCGAGAAGAACTTCATGAAGATCATCTCCCTCGCGCCGGAAGTCCTATGAGCAGTCCAAAATTCCACGTTAAACGCGGGGATACCGTTCAGGTGATTTCCGGGAACCACCGTGGATCCTCGGGCAGGATCCTCAAAGTGCTCCCCGACAAGGCGCAGGTCATTATCGAGGGAGTTCGCCTTATCAAGAAACACCAACGCAAGACGCAGGACAACCCGAACGGCGCAATCATCCAGCGCGAAGGCCCGATCCACATTTCCAACGTGAAGATTGTCGAGCGCGCGAGCCCGGAGACAGAGAAGCGGAAGAAGAAAGCTGCCTAAGCCTTTCTCACAGACAACCATCGAGCACTATGCCAACGCAACCAGATCCGGAGCTTCTTGAGGAATACAAGGAGCGCGTCATTCCTGCCCTGCGGGAGAAGCACGGCTACAAGAACGTACACGAGATTCCCAAGGTCGCCAAGGTGGTCGTGAACTGTTCGGTGGGCGCCGGCGCCGACAGCAAAGAGGCCCTCGACATCGCCAAGTCGGAAATTGGCCTGATCACCGGCCAGCGGCCTATCCCGACGCTCTCCAAGAAGAGCATTGCCAACTTCAAACTTCGAAAAGGCCAGGCCATCGGCGCCAAGGTGACCCTTCGCGGACGGATCATGTACGAATTCCTCGAGCGGTTGATCAAGATGTCGCTTCCGCGCATCCGTGACTTTCGCGGCGTTTCGACGAAATCATTTGACGGCAATGGCAACTATACCCTCGGCGTCTCCGATCAATCCATTTTCCCTGAGATAGAACTCGACAAAATCAAACGTAACATCGGTTTTGACATCACCATCGTCACGACCGCGCGCAACGACGAAGAGGCCAAATCGCTCCTGAGTGAGCTTGGAGTGCCCTTCGCCGACAAGGCGAAGAAGCCGGTGCGCAAAACAGAGGAGCAGCAAGAGGAAACCGCCGGAGCGACTGCCTAACTACTGCCCATTTAGTAAATGACCGATCCAATTGCAGATATGCTCACACGGCTGCGCAATGCAGCCCGCGCTCATAAGACCGAATTCGTGGTGCCCTATTCCAAACTGAAAAGCGAAATCGCCCGCATTTTGGAAAAAGAGGGTTACATTGCGGGCTTCGAACTTGAGACGACCCACAAAGTGCGTCCAAATCTCAAGATCAGGAACAAGTTTGTCAATAAGGCCTCGGCCATCGCCGGTCTCAGACGGGTTAGTAGGCCTGGCTTGCGCCGCTACGTGAAAGCCGATGAAGTTCCCCGGGTGCTCGGCGGGATGGGCATAGCGGTGCTCTCCACCTCCCGAGGAGTGCTCACCGGTCATGAAGCGCGAAGGCAAAACGTTGGCGGGGAATTGCTCGCCTATATCTGGTAAAGCCATGTCTCGAATCGGAAGAAAACCCATTGAAGTACCTCCCAAAGTGAAGGTCAACGTTGGCTCGGAAGGCGCCGTCAGCGTTGAGGGCCCGAAAGGCAAGCTGTCTTGGAATCTGCCAAAAACTGTCAGTGCTCGCGTCGAAGGGAGCACGGTTAGCGTCGAGCGCAATGATGAGAGCAGGCAAGGCAAAGCACTGCATGGACTCTCCCGCGCGCTGATTGCCAATATGGTCACCGGAGTCACTGTCGGCTTTAAGAAGGAGCTCGAGATCCAGGGCGTTGGCTTTAGGGCAACGGTGCAAGGCCAGAAGCTCAACCTCAGTCTCGGCAAATCGCACCCGATTCTTTTCCAAATCCCCGCCGAGGTGAAGATCACGGTCGCCGACAGCACGAAGATCACCATCGAAGGGGTTGATAAGCACCTCGTCGGCCAAACCGCCGCGGATATCCGCTCCTTTTATCCACCGGAGCCTTACAAGGGGAAGGGCATCCGCTACGTCGGAGAACAGGTTCGCCGCAAAGAGGGCAAAACCGTCCAGTAAGCCATGTCCGTATCCACCAGCAAACGTCGAGTCCGTCACAAGCGTCTTCGTAAAAAAGTCGCAGGCACACCGGAGCGGCCGCGTCTCGCCGTCCATTTCTCCCAACGCCACATTACGGCGCAAGTCATCGACGACACTGCGGGCCAGACGCTCGCCTCGGTCCATACGACCGAGCCTGCACTTCGCGCGGCAAAGAAGGGACGCTCAGACGTGCCCACGGCCGCCAAGGTGGGCAAGCTGATCGCCGAGCGCGGGGTATCCAGCAAGGTTAAGCAAGTCGTTTTCGACCGCGGAGGTTATAAATACCACGGCAAAGTCAAGGCTCTTGCGGATGCGGCGCGCGAAGGCGGCTTGGAATTCTAAAATTATCTATGCCCACTCAACGCAAATCTCAGCACAGGTCAAGTCCGGACGGCTTTGACAAGAGCGAACCCAAGGAAACGACCGAGAAGGTGGTCTTCATCAACCGCTGCGCCAAAGTCGTGAAGGGTGGACGTCGGTTCAGTTTCAGCGCTCTGATCGTCTCGGGCAATCACAATGGCCGCGTTGGCATCGGCTTTGGCAAGGCCAACGAAGTCAGCGAGGCGATCCGCAAGGCCACCGAATCAGCGAAGAAGCGAATGGTCAATGTCGCCATTCACGAAAATACCATACCGCACGAGGTCCTCGGTGAATTCGGTGGAGGTCGTGTTCTTCTCAAGCCAGCTTCGCCGGGAACTGGCGTCATTGCAGGTGGCGGTGTCCGCGCGGTGATCGAGGCGGCCGGGATCCGCGACGTGCTCGCAAAGTCGCTCGGGTCGAGCAATCCAGCCAATGTCGTGAAAGCGACCCTCGACGCTCTGACCACCTTGCGTCCGAAGGACGAAATTTTCAAAATTCGCGGCAAGCCCATCACCGCGAGATCCGCCCTCCCGGTCGCGACGCAAACTCCATGAGGCTGCACGATTTAAAACCAAATGCCGGCGCAAACCATCGACGCAAGCGCCTCGGCAGCGGCGAGAGTTCGGGGCACGGGAAAACCTCCGGCAAGGGACACAAAGGCCAGAAAGCGCGCTCCGGCGGGACGATCCGGCCGGGATTCGAGGGTGGTCAGATGCCTCTGCATCGGCGCCTGCCCAAACGCGGCTTTAACAACGCGGCGTTCAAGACCGTTTACGGGATCGTCAACCTGGATGATTTGGAAAAGCGGTTCGACGATGGCGCTGCCATCAACGAAAAACTGCTCCGTGGCGCCGGACTTGTGCGCGGCTCGCTCAGCGGCGTTAAGATCCTCGGCCGCGGAGAAATCAGCAAGAAGTTCCACCTGGAGGTGGATGGCATCAGCGCGTCCGCCAGAAAGAAGATCGAGCAGGCCGGCGGATCCATCGTAATGACAGGCCGAAATTCCCGGACCGAGACCTAGAGGTTCCCGACTGTCGAGCAGTTCGGCTGACCAGCGATGATCTCTGCATTCACGAACATCTTCAAAATCCCTGAATTGCGCCAGCGGGTGCTCTTCACGCTGGCGATGATCGTGATTGTTCGAGCAGGCTCCGCAATCAATACGCCTGGAGTAAATGCGGACATCCTGCGTGAATGGTTTCGCAATGTCGCAGATGCTCAGTCTGCTGGCGGTGTCGCCTCGCTCTTCAATCTCTTTAGCGGCGGAGCTCTAGCCCATTGTGCGATTTTCTCGCTCGGGATCATGCCCTACATCAGCGCTTCGATCATGATGCAGCTGCTCACCGCAGTGATTCCCCAGCTCGGGAAATTAGCCCGTGAGGATGGCGGCCGGCGAAAAATCATGCAGTACACCCGCTACGCCACGATCGCGCTCTGCATCTTTCAAGGTTTCCTGCTCGCCAAATCTTTCGAGAACCCGCAAGCGAATCCATTCTTGCCGGGGATTATGGATACGATCACCCGCCTTGGAATGGACCTGGTTCCTGAGCCAGGCTGGGCGTTCCAGCTGATGACTGTCATTACCATGACGGCGGGGACGATGTTCCTCATGTGGTTGGGAGACCAGATCACCGAACGTGGCATTGGCAATGGCGTCTCGCTGATCATCACCGTGGGCATCCTGGCCCAACTGCCTGCCGGGTTGATTCAAGCGTGGCGCACGTTCGTGCCCACGGCTCCCGGTGCCCAGGCGAATGTTAGCCCGATCGTCCTGGTCCTGTTGTGTCTTTTTCTCGTCTTGGTTATTGCCGCAGTTATTGCCGTGACCCAGGCGCAGCGCAAGATCAGCATTCAATACGCCAAGCGCGTCGTTGGGCGGAAGGTTTACGGCGGCCAGACGCAATACATGCCGCTCAAGATCAACTATGCGGGCGTGATGCCCATCATCTTTGCTCAAGCGATTCTGCTCTTTCCCTCCACGATCATCAACATGGCTTTCCCCCAAAACCGAACCGCGCAGGAGATTGCCAGCCTGCTCGCCGTCGGTTGGCTGCATTACGTGCTCTACGGGGTGATGATTTTCTTCTTTAGCTATTTCTGGGTCGCCACCCAATTTCAGCCCGTTCAGATCGCCGACGACCTCAAGAAATACGGGGGGTTCATTCCCGGGGTGCGCCCGGGCAAACCTACCGCTGACTTCCTCGATTACACGATGTCGCGCCTGACTTTCGCCGGAGCGATTTTCCTGACGATCATAGCGGTGCTGCCTCAGCTTTTGGCGCAGGCGTTGAAGGTTCCCTACATGACGGCGCAGTTTTTCGGGGGCACGGGCGTGTTGATCATCGTGGGCGTGGTGCTCGACACCATGCGCCAGGTCGAGACTCACCTGCTGCAGCGGCACTACGACGGCTTTCTCCGCAAAGGAAAGATCCGCGGGGCGCGCGAGCAGCGTCCGCGCCTAAGCTCCGGGCAGGTCCTCGATGACAGCTCACTGGTCTTCATCTACGCCAGTCTCGGTATTCTGGTGATCGCCGGCGTGACCATCTTCTTTGCCACGCGGCAGTAGGATATGAAGAACCGTATCGTTCTCCTGGGTCCTCCCGCCTCTGGAAAAGGCACGCAAGCTGCCCTCCTCTCGGCAACATTCGGGATTCCAGCGGCCTCGACCGGTGCAATCCTGCGCGAAGAAAAGGCGCGCGGAAGCGAGCTTGGCGCCGAAGCGGAACGCTGGATCATCCAGGGAAAGCTTTTTCCTGACGAGTTGGCCCTGCGCGTCGTCTGGAAATGGCTCGACAA
>DATDKN010000176.1:0-3871 GCA_036519995.1 Terrimicrobium sp.
TTTGGATCGACGAGCTTCCGATTTCTTCTCGTCAGTGAATTGATGGACGAAGCGAACGCTGTCCGTATTCGGGGCGGTCGCATCGACGCTGAGCGGCCGCGCATCATGTCGCCGCACCACTTTTCCAATCTTCTCCTCGAGGGTTTTGGGAGCAAGGCACGGGACTATGCAGATTGGGTCGAGCAGCATTCTGATTCCTTCAGGATCTTGCGCTATGGATTTCAGCTCCGCAAATCAGATCTCGAACAAAGCATCGTCCGCGATTCGATGGAAGCGGTCTTAGGCAATCTCAAGGAGAACTTGGATACCAAGCGCGATCCGACCGCTGCGTTGATCGCCGGAGTTGATGAGGCGTGGGAGGTTTGCCTGCTCAAGTTTACGATGGATCTCATCCATCACTCAACGGCCGAGAACCTCGATGAATGGAAGAGGCGCGGCTTGATCTGAGCATATTTCATCGTTTGCAAACGCCGGACGAGTCGCTCTAATGCCTCCTGCAGGAGTTGCTTTAGAACGTTTCAATCGTGCGAACGCTTATCATCCTCGTGCTGGTTGGCCTGATTCTTGGCGGATCGGCCTACTTCGGCTACGAGCTCTACTGGAAACCACGACAACTCGACCGGGAGGACAAAGCGGCGGCAGAATCAGGCGAAATTCCCGACTACACTTTGCCGATCTTTGAGAAGGCGGCAGCTCTGGAGCAGTCAGGCGACGTTGAGGGGGCCCGAGCCGCTTGGGGAGATTTCATTCGCGACTATCCTACCGCTCCGAAGCTGGCCGAGGCGAAGGCCGCCTTGGGCCGAATAAATACCGCCCAAGTGTTTTCGCGGGGTCCGTCTCCGGACAAAATTTCCTACACGGTGGCAAAGGGAGATTCGCTTGTGAAGATCGCGGCGAAATTCAAGAGCAATGCGGAATTGATCTTTCGCGCCAACAAGATGGAGACCATCAATCTGAAGATCGGACAACCTCTGGTTATTCCACAACTAGACATCAGCGTAGTGGTCGACCGTAAGGCTGGCACCGTCACTCTTTTGAATAAGGGCCAGTTCTTCAAGGAATATCGAACGCTGTCGCTGAAGACCCCGGGCGTCGCCACCTCTGCGAAGACGAAAGTGGCCGATAAAATTGCGCTGCGAGGATCCAATCGTGTCGCCTTTGGCGACAAGAACTACTCCGGCAGCGAGCGCTGGGTGATGCTCGGCTCCGCCGGCCTCGCTATTCGCGGCCTTCCTGAAGGCGCCGAGAATCCTCCGCCCGGCATTATCGTGGCCCAAGACGACATGGAGGAAATTTTTCTTCTCGTTTCTCGTGGATCTCCCGTCACCATCCAATAGCACGTCCCTATTTCATGAAGTCCCAGATTCTCGATTTTGAGAAGCCGCTGGTTGAGCTCGAGGAGAAGCTCGAAGAACTCAAGCGTCATCTTCACGGCAAGGACATCGACCTTGATCCGGAAGTGCGGATGATCCAGGAAAAGATCGAAGAGACGAGGAAAGAGACCTACGCAAATCTGACCGCCTGGCAACGGGTGCAGATGGCACGCCACACTGCACGCCCGTTCTTTCTCGACTATGTCGAGCTCGCTTTTACAGATTTTGTCGAGCTTAAGGGAGACCGTCTTTTCGGCGACGATGCCTCCATGCCAGCCGGCCTGGCGAGAATCGATGGGATCAAATGCCTGCTCATCGGGCAGCAGAAGGGCCGGGACGTCAAAGAGAATTTGCTCCGAAACTTTGGCAGCCCGCATCCGGAGGGATATCGCAAGGCCCTTCGGCTGATGCGGCTGGGAGAAAAGTTCAAGCGTCCGATCGTGACACTTATCGACACTCCCGGCGCGTATCCCGGAATTGGCGCGGAGGAGCGGCATATCGCCGAATCGATCGCCGTAAATCTTCGCGAGATGATGATATTGAAAACGCCCATCGTGGCGGTGGTCATCGGAGAGGGAGGGTCCGGCGGAGCGCTCGGAATAGGAGTCGCCGACCGCGTCCTGATGCTTGAAAATGCTTACTATTCGGTAATCAGCCCGGAAGGTTGCGCGGCTATTTTGTGGAAGCATCGCAAACACGCACCCGAAGCCGCTGAAGCGCTCAAGCTCAATGCCAGCGAGCTTCTCAAGCTCGGCGTGATCGACGGAGTTGTGCCGGAACCACTCGGTGGTGCCCACCGAGATCCCGCCGAGACTGGCAAGAATTTAAAAGAAGCCATCATCGCCGCCTTGCACGAGCTCGAAAAAATTCCTGTGGATAAACTCGTTCAGCGTCGTTACAACAAGTTCCGCCAAATGGGACGGTTTCAGGAGTGAAATCTTCGGCGACGGCTTGCGCATCGCTTCGCTAGTCCTCCACTCGTGCACTCCGAGAAGGCGTTTCTAATTACCCGCACTCCTTCCCGGGCACCTGTGAATTCCCGCGGCAAGGCACGATTTGCGCTGGCAGCCGCGCGATGAGAGAAGTTCCGCTCCCTTTCTGTGATTTTCAGCCAAGGACGTACCATGGACCTCCCGCCGATGACGTGCTCGCGCTCCGCAGGGAATTCCTGAATCCGGGAATTTTTCTCTACTACCAGAAGCCGCTCATGCTGGTTGAGGGCTGGATGCAGTATGTCTGGGACGAAACAGGCAGACGATATTTGGATGCGTTCGGCGGGATCGTCACTATCAGCGTTGGGCATCGGCATCCGGAAGTGATCGATGCCGCGCGACGCCAGATGGAAACCTTACAGCACGCGACAACGATCCACCTTCATCCCGCAGCCGGCGAGTATGCCCGGCATTTGGCTTCGAAGCTGCCGCCCGATTTGAAGGTCTGCTATTTCGTCAACTCGGGTTCCGAAGCCAATGATCTCGCCCTTCTTATGGCGCGTGCCTACACGGGCAATTATGACGTCATTGCCCTTCGCAATGCTTATCATGGCGGAAATGCCGCTGCACTTTCCATGACGGCGCACAGCACGTGGAAATTTAACATTCCCCATAGCTTTGGTGTCCACCACGCGTTGGCACCCGACCCATATCGCGGGCCCTACGCGCGTGACGATGTGCGGGCAGGCATCAAGTTTGCCGCCGACGTTAAGCAGTTGATCGACTTTGCTACGCCCGGGCGCGTCGCGGCTTTTATTGCGGAATCTATTCAAGGGGTTGGCGGATGTGTTGTGTTTCCCGACGGTTACCTCCAGGCTGTGTATGCGTTTGTTCGCGACGCTGGTGGTCTCTGCGTTGCCGATGAGGTGCAGACTGGCTTTGGCCGCATGGGGAGCCATTTTTGGGGCTTTGAAACACAAGAGGTCATCCCCGATATCGTGACGATGGCGAAGGGGATTGGCAACGGGTACCCGCTAGCGGCCGTCGTGACGACTCCGGAGATCGGGCGGGTGTTGGCGCAACGGATTCACTTCAACACGTTTGGAGGCAATCCGGTCGGCATGGCCGTCGGTAAAGCGGTGCTGGAAGTCATCGAACGCGAGAAATTGCAGGAGAATGCTTGTCGAGTAGGAACACGCCTATCATCCGGGCTCGAGCAGCTAAAGCAGAAGCATAGGATAATCGGCGACGTGCGCGGCAAAGGACTCTTGCTCGGCGTGGAATTAGTTAAGGATCGCGGCTCCAAGGAACCGGCCACGGCTGAGTGCGCCCGGGTCCTTGAGAACGCCCGCAATAACGGACTCTTGTTAGGGAAAGGCGGCTTGTGGGGCCACACCATTCGGATGGCTCCGCCTCTCTGCATCACTCAGGCTGATGCAAACTTTGTGCTTGATGTCTTGGACGCGTCGCTGGCCGACCTCTAAGGGGCCGCTTCCCCCTCCGCTGAAAATGCTTGCCTTAGGCGGCACGCTCAGGAAGTTAATCTCGTTAGCTATGAATCAACCT
>DATDKN010000177.1:0-11211 GCA_036519995.1 Terrimicrobium sp.
GCCCTGAGAGCTGGACAATCGAGTCCGACAGTCGCCCCACGAACAGCACGCAAGGATTGATCGGTGAATCGGTCTACCTCGGCGAGGTCGCTCAGTATCAGTTCCTCGCCGGTCCGATCAGACTTAAGATTTTCGAAATGAATCCCCGACTTTCCAACCGCCATGGCGCAGGCGAAATTTTCGCGAGCGTCTCGCCAGAGGACGTCGTGATTCTCCGGGGTTGATTCGATGCGTATCGCGGCGGTTTTCACGGCCCTGGCGCTGATCATTGCCCTGCCATTTGCACTCAAGCCAAAAGAGGACCTGCTAGCTGCGGCGGATGATCAGGTCGTCATCGTCACTCCCCATAACGAACAAATTCGCTACGAATTCAGCCGAGCGTTTGGCGAACATTATCGGCAGAAGACCGGACGCACGGTTCGCATCGACTGGAGAATGCCAGGTGGAACCAGCGAAATCGCACGATTCATCAGGAGCGAATATTATGCGGCTTTTGAACGCTTTTGGAAATTGTCGGGAAACACGTGGACCGCGGAAGTTGCCGGAACTTTCGACGACTTCAGGGCACAAACTGACGCGCGACGCCAATTCCTTTCCTCCAACGTCGGGATCGGAATTGACATTTTCTTCGGTGGCGGCGCTTTCGATTTTCAACAACAGGCTGACGCCGGTCGGCTGGTTGATTGCGAGATCATCAAGAACCGTCCAGAATGGTTTAGTGATAGTTCCCTTCCCCACACTGTCTCCGGCGAAATCTTCTACGATGCTGGCGGACGCTGGATCGGAGCCGCTCTTTCTTCCTTTGGGATTTGCTACAATTCGGATTCATTGCGGCGACTTCACGTCAGCGAGATGCCCTCTGCTTGGTCTGATCTGGGCGACCCACGTTTCTTTAAGCAAGTAGCCCTCGCAGACCCTAGCAAAAGCGGATCGGCGGCCAAAGCCTTCGAGATGATTATCCAGCAGCAAATGCAGGAGGCACTCGGGTCGCCGGGCCAGCGCCTCGACAAAGAAGCGGCCTTGGAGCTTGGCTGGGCACGCGGCTTGCAAGTAATCCAACGCGCCTCCGCGAATACACGCTATTTCACCGACTCTGCCTCCCAAGTCCCGGTCGACGTCTCGCTAGGAGATGCGGCCATCGGAATGTGTATCGATTTTTATGGACGATTTCAAAGCGAGGCTGTCCAGATTGGCGACCAGTCGTCCCGTCTGCAATATTTCACTCCCAAGGGCGGCTCTTCCGTTGGCGCGGACCCGATCGGGTTATTTCGGGGCGCTCCAAATGCCAGGGCGGCCAAGATGTTCATCGAGTTTGTTGTCTCCCTCGAGGGCCAAAAGCTGTGGGACTTCAAAGTGGGTGTCCCGGGCGGGCCCGTCAAATACGCCCTCAGACGCCAACCCGTCCGAAAAGAACTCTATGGTGCAGAGTTTGCTGAATACCGTTCCGATCCCGGAGTCGATCCGTACCAAGAGGCCCAATCGTTCATCTATCATCCCAGCTGGACCGCGCCGCTCTTCAAGGCGCTGAGCTTCGTGATTCGAATCATGTGTCTGGATAGCCATGACGAGCTGGTCGCCGCGTGGAAAGCCTTGGTGAACGCAGGTTTTCCGCCCAAGGCCACCGCAGTATTCGGCGACGTAAATACTGTCGGGTATAAGACGGCCATGGAGAAGATCCGTCCCATCCTCAGCGGCGCCAACCGCATCAACGAAGTGCAGCTCGCCCGTGAGCTCGGAAATCATTTTCGCGCGCAGTATCGAGTCGCCGAGCAACTCGCCAAGGCGGGAGAATAGACGAGCAGGGCGCCCAATGTCCCGACACTTCTCGATTCTCGTCCTTGTCGTGACTGGATTGTATTTCGCGCTGTTCTTCGCCTGGCCGATCGTCGAAACGCTGCGGGGTGCGTTCATAACGAACGACGGCAGCTTTACCCTCTCCTACCTGTTGGAGGTATTTAGAAATCCTATCTATCTCGAAGGGCTTTCAAACGCCTTCTTGCTGGCAGTTGCGAGCACGGGACTGGCGATTGTTCTGGCCCTCCCGCTGGCTTTTCTTAGCGATCGTTTCGCTTTTCCTGGCAAGGGCATCCTCTCTGGCCTGGTCCTGGTGCCGATGATTTTGCCACCCTTTGTCGGAGCCATCGGCGTTAAGCAAATTCTCGGCCAGGCTGGCGCACTGAACAGTCTATTGCAGGCGATCGGCCTGATGAGCTCGGAGCATCCCATCGACTGGCTGGGCCAGGGGCGTTTTTGGGGAGTCGTGGTGATGAACGCGCTCCATCTCTACCCGATTCTCTATTTAAACGTGGTGGCCGCATTGGCGAATCTCGATCCGGCAATGGAGGAAGCCGCAGAAAATCTCGGTTGCACAGGCCCGCGCAAGTTCCGGCGGATCACTCTGCCGCTGATAATGCCGGGGCTTTTTGCCGGAGGAACGATCGTCTTTATATGGGCTTTTACGGAATTAGGCGTGCCGCTAATGTTTGAGTACACTCGGGTCACCTCGGTCCAGATTTTTTCCGGGATCAAGGACATTGGGGGTAACCCATTTCCCTTTGCCCTCGTCGCTGTGATGCTTGGCGCCTCGGCGATTCTCTACGCTGCGAGCAAGTGGCTTTTCGGACAGGATCCGCACGCGATGATGGCAAAGGCGACCACCCAAGGCGGACCACGTCAAGCGGGTCCGTTCACCACTGTGGTTTGCATCGCCTCCTTTGGAGCGATCACCGCGCTTGCGATCCTGCCGCACCTCGGCGTTGTCCTGGTCGCCTTCTCGAGCGATTGGTACGGCACGATCTTGCCCAACGTTTGGACCATTGAGCACTTCAGGGATGCACTCGGACATGGACTAACGTTGCCCTCGATTCGAAATAGCCTGGAGTACGCCAGCATTGCTACAGTGATTGATCTCATCCTGGGTATCTCGATCGCTTACGTTGTCGTCCGCACGAAGCTTCCCGGCCGTGACGTCCTCGACGCTATCGCCATGCTCCCGCTGGCCGTTCCCGGCATTGTCCTCGCGTTCGGCTACTTGGCGATGACGCAGGAAGGAAAAATTCTGAGCGCACTGAACCCTCTCGAGGATCCCCTCCCAATCCTCGTGATCGCGTATAGTGTGCGGCGGCTTCCGTATGTGGTCCGTTCGGCGGTAGCGGGCTTTCAGCAGACGAGCGTCACCCTCGAGGAAGCTGCACAAAATTTGGGCTCTCCTCCGCTGAAAACGCTGGCCAAGATCACCATTCCTCTCATCATGGCAAATCTTGTCGCGGGCGCGTTGCTGGCCTTCTCGTTTGCCATGCTCGAAGTCAGCGACTCGCTGATTCTGGCGCAAAGGCAGCAAGACTATCCGATCACGAAAGCGATCTATGAGCTCTATCAACTGCTCGGCGAAGGACGCTTCATCGCCAGCGCGCTCGGTGTTTGGGCAATGTGCTTCCTGGGAACGACCATCATTGGAGCGAGTCTTCTGCTGGGCAAAAAGCTTGGGGCTCTCTTTCGGGTCTAGCGACGTCTAGCCGTGCCCGCTCTCGCTTTCAAAATACGCAATGACTTGAACGATCTTCGCGGGGTCGCAGTCGCCACCACTGAATTTCTCGAGACCAACGGCGCCTCACCCGAAGTTGTTTTTGCGGCCAACCTTGCCATCGAAGAGATGGTGAGCAATACGATCAAATACGGGTACAGCGACGGCCTCGAGCATCAGATTGAGATCCAACTCTTGCTTGGCTCGAGCGACCTTGAAATCGAAATTTGCGACGACGGAGGTCCCTTCGATCCATTCGCCCACCCAGCACCACGCCCTTCGGCGCCCAGTGATCGCGACAAAGCCGGCGGGCTCGGTATTCACTTTGTCCGCAACATTCTCGATGGTTTCAACTACCTGCGCCGCGAGGGGCAAAACATCCTCAGGTTGACGAAAAGGCTTTGAAGAAAGTTGGACTTACGCTCGAACTCTTAGCGTCCGCGAATGTTCGAAAGAAGAATTCTTCGAAGATCAGCGATAGTCTTTGCATGGAGGTGCGCATCATGGCCGGTCGGCACCACAAGTTCGGACTGTGCACCAGCGAGGTGGGAGCTCCAATACCCAACGATACCATCCGTGCTATTGACTCCACCTCCTTTACCGCGATCTCCGATGATCGAATAGTATTTTAGCCCAGGCGCGAAGGGAGCCCCGTCAAGGGCTCTGTAGAGCGGAGCGGACGGTGAAAGCGAGGTGATTCCGGTAATCACTCCCACGGTCGCGAAGTCGCCCTGGAGGATCTCGCCCAAGGCGTTCAACGTCCGCATCTGAAACTGCAAGAAATCTCCCGGCAACCGGACGAGGCGACCGCCGATGCCCGCCAGCCTCGAGTCTGCAAACCGGGTGCCGCGGTGCGGTGTGGCAATGAAGACGGTCCGATCAAGTCCGGGAACTGGCTTCCAGAAGAGCAGTCTCTCAAGTTCGGCACGATCCTCTGAATCAATGGGCGCCTGATCAAAGGGCACTTTCGCAATCGCATCCCAAAGGCGATTGCCGCTACTGGTTGAGAGGATTTGCGCGATAACACCTCCCATGCTGTACCCAACGAGCACCATGTGACGTGAAGCAATCGACGCTCCGTGCGGATCATATGCTTTGCGGATCGCAGCGATCTCATCGCGTATCGATGCTGCCGACTCCGGAATCGGCATGCCGGTCGGATAGTAAACGTACCAAAACTGGTAATTTCTGCGAATCGTTGGATCGCCCAAGAGACTGGTAGCGATCGTTCGCCAAACCAAAGGTGACGAGCTTAGCCCGTGGATCATTACGACCGGGATGCGATCAGGATCAAAGGGCTCGGTAAGATAAAGCCCGGCGTCCTTTTCACGCTTTTCTACGTTTATGATGCCGCTGATCCCCATCATCAAATCGTTGATGCCGCGAAACGACAAAGCGAAGGGCGCCGTGAAGTCACCACTCAAGGCGACTCTTCCACCGGCCGTGGTAATCGTGCTATTACGGTTTAGATCGATCAATCGGATGCGAGCTTCTGCTACCGGCTCCGAATCAAATTCCGCAACCGCCGCGAATGGTGCGTAAATGCCTCGCCCTGCCGGTTGATAGAACATCTCCTTTTCACGCTCGGGCATTCGCTCGCGCAAACCCACCAGGGCCACACCCAGGCCACTTGTTCGGACTCTTTTGCCCATTCCTCGAATACTGACGTGGTCGGCCAAAATGAAGGTGTCAAAATAGCCTGCTCGATAAGGCGGATTGGCGACGAACTCCGTCGAGACCTCGATGACGCCAAGAGGAGTCCAGAAGTTATCGTCTCCGCCGCGCGCAAGGTCGTTTCCGTGGATCGCCACAAACCGATCGAGTGCCGCATTATAGATGGCAATGGTTCGCCGCGTGGCAGGTGTCTCCAGCCATTGCGACGGAGGGACGCCGGAGAAGCGCAAACTCCGCCACGACAAATCCATCGACGCGAGCGAAAATCCTGAAATCTCTTGAGAACCCCTCGCGCGCGCAAGCAGCAGCGATTCAGCTGCGAGCGTCAGTCGTTCAGCGTCCGCGCCAGCCCAGCGCACCAAAGCCGACGCAGATGCTCCCCAACCGCCCGGCTCAGTAGGGGACATTTTCAGCTCTTTTTCTAGCCGACGCGCTTGGTTCTCCTTGTCGATCGGAAAACTCAGGACGACATCACGAGTATGAATGCGGGTGACAATTGTGCTGCCGCACCCGACCAAGCCGGCGACGCATAATGCGGTCGCGATGAGACGTGCGACTTGAACAACCACACTCGCGTGCGGCGATCCAATTCGACTGACGGCAAAGAGGCGTGTATAGGGCAGTCGCAAGGCAGAGACTCAATAAGGCTCGCCTATCTTACGAAAGGCAAGCAAGCCTTTGACGTCGCAAATGTCCCAGTCCATGCTGCGAGCAACCTTCGTCAATGAACACTTTCGTGAGCCTAGACAATGCGATCGCAACCAATCGGCCAAAAAGCGGCATGAGTCGGACCTGCGCGCGGAGTAAACCGCCAGCGATTCAAGAATGAACCGGCTTTTGATTGTCGGACTGATCCTTTTGGCAATGACTGCGCACTTGCCTGCGCTTGATCCTTCGATCACACAGCTGGCTGTCTCTGTCGCTGCCGACTGGGACGCGACCTCCGGCAAACTTCAGCTCTTCGAGCGAGATGGCGCCTACTGGCGTGCAACCTCTGCGCCGTTTCGGGTCCTCTATGGAAAGAGCGGTTTGGCCTGGGGGCGGGGTGTGCTCGGCGCACACGAACCCGGTCCGCAGAAAACCGAACGCGACAAGCGCGCACCTGCGGGCGTTTTCAAGATCGGCAAAATTTACACCTACGATCCTGCGCTGCCGGAGGGCGCCACATATCCATTTCACACAATTACGGAGGCGGATGCATGGATCGATGATCCGACCTTGCCGCACTACAATCAGCATGTCGTAATTGATCCAAACAATCCGCCGCCTTGGTTTGAGAAGCAGAAGATGCGCTTGAACGATCCGCCGCATCGCTGGCTCATCGAAATTCGCCACAATGCCGACCCGCCCGTGCCCGGTGCCGGCAGCGCTATTTTCTTTCACATCCAGAGGGGCCCGAATCGCTCCTCGGCGGGATGCACGGTAATGCCTGAGGGCGCAATTCGGCGCGTCATCAGCTGGCTGCGAAAGGAGAAAAACCCCTATTACGTCCTCCTTCCGCGCGATGAATACCTTCGGCGGTGGAAAGCCTGGGAACTTCCCTCCCCGCAGGCCGCTGCAGCGCTCCTGGGCCCCTAACACCGACGTATCTGGCTCCGTTACCACAGGGGCACAGAGATCACCGAGGAAGGGCTTCGAGAATGCGCCTTTGCGCCTGACTCGGCCAGCGGACATTCAAGTTCGTGCACGCCACGATAACGCGAGAACAGTTTTCAGTGTCTCTTTGTTAGAAAACTCCGTGTCCTCTGTGTCCTCTGTGGTTAGCATTTTCGGCAAACCCATCTCTCCATGAAACTCACCTACTATGGCCATTCCTGTTTCTCCGTTCAATTCGGAGGCCAAACCCTTCTCTTCGATCCGTTCATTACACCGAATCCGCTCGCAAAAAACATTAAGATCGACACGGTCGAAGCCGATTACATCCTGATCTCGCACGGTCACTTCGACCACATCAATGATGCCGTCGAGATTGGCAAACGCACTGGAGCGACGGTGATCTCCAATTTCGAAATTGTCGGCTGGCTGAGCAAGCAAGGGCTCGAGAAGACACACCCGCTGAATCATGGCGGAGGCCGCACCTTCGATTTTGGGCGGGTTAAGTTCGTCAATGCTGTTCACTCGAGCCAGCTTCCCGACGGCAGCTATGGGGGCAATCCCGGAGGTTTTGTCGTCCATAACGATCAGGAGGCTTTTTACTATTCGGGCGATACCGCGCTGACGCACGACATGCATTTCATCGCGCAGGAGTTCGAGTTACGCTTCGCCGTGCTCTGCGTCGGCGACAATTTCACGATGGGGCCAGGCGATGCGGCCAGAGCCGCCGGATTCCTCAAGTGCAAGCGGGTCATCGGCGTTCACTACGACACATTTCCCCCGATCCAGATCGATCATAGCGAAGCCAATGGGATTTTTGCCCGGGCGGGAGTTAACCTGGAACTCATGCCTATCGGCGGGTCTCTGGACCTCTGAGATTTCTTTGCAAGGAGGCAAATACGTTGTAATGTCTGCTAAATGAATCTACCAATCGCCTTTGGTATGCCCGGTTGGCCAGAAACTCTTTTCATTCTCGTGGTCATCGTTTTGCTTTTCGGAGCGAAGAAGCTCCCGGAGCTTGCCCGAGGGATTGGACAGAGTTTGGGAGAGTTCAAGAAGGCCCGTGATGAATTTGAGCGCGAAGTGCGCAAGAGCTCGGCCGACTTGGAAGTGAAAGAGCCCGCTGAGAAACAGCCGCATCAGCCTTCCTGAGCCGTTCGCAGGAAGTCCTGCCAATGCGCAAAGCCGCTTGCTGGCTCCTCAGCCTCCTTCTTTGCGCTTCGCTCTCCGCCGAGGAGATCGTCGTTGTCTCGTATAACGTCCAAAACTATTGGCTGATCGATGCCGCCACCGAGCACCGGCTCATCGATGAACCAGCTAAACCCGAGCACGCGATTGCGGCGGTCATCAAAGTCCTCAAGCGAATAAAGCCCGACATCGTCGGGCTTATCGAGATCGGAGACGAATCGATGCTCTCCGTCCTCCAGAGGCGATTGAGAGAGGCCGGTCTAGACTATACCTATCGTGAATGGGTGCAGGGAGCTGATGAGGTACGTCACATTTCCCTGCTGAGTAAGTTTCCCATCGTTGAACGCAACTCGCGCGATCAGGTTCACTTGGAGCTTGATGGCCAGACATTGCAGATGAATCGAGGTATTCTGGATGTCACCGTCGAAATCAATCCGCACTACCGCTTGCGCCTGGTCGGAGCACATTTGAAGTCGCGTCGGGAGGTTCCCGAGTACGATCAGGCGCGGATGCGCGCCAAGGAAGCGCGGCATTTGCGCGCACACCTTGATCGAATTCTGGAGAACTCACCCGAGGCAAATCTCATGCTTTTTGGCGATCTAAATGACACCAAGAACGAATACTCGATTCGCCAGATCATCGGATTAAGAGGCACCCCCAGTTATATGATGGACCTATGGCTGCGAGATAGTCGCGATGAGCGTTGGACCTACTATTGGAAAACCGCTGACGAATACTCCCGCATCGACTATCTGTTGGTCAGTCCGGGGCTGGTCCGCGAAGTAGTCACTGAAAAGTGCGGAATCGACGACTCGCCTTTTTGGAACGAGGCGAGCGATCATCGCGCCATCTACGCCGCCATCCTCCCTGTCGATCAGACATGAGGGCATTCGCCTTCTCCTTGCTGGCCGTCCTTTTCACCGCATTGCGCCTGAGCGCCGGCGTAAATGAAGACTGGAACTACATTCTGGCGCTGGATGCCGGACCAAGGAAGAAGCCGACGATGCGCGAGGAGGTCGCGCTAGCGGCCCGCATTCATCTCCATATCCAGCGCAAAGCCCTGGAGCGATTTCTGCTGAACCATCCGAGGGACGCGCGTGTCTTCGACGCCAAGCTTAGGCTGGCGCGAGTCGCTGCAGCCGAGGGTAAGATGTCAAACGACCAAGCCAAGGTTGACGAGGCGCTGGAGCTTTTCGCTGACCTTGAGAAGTCCGCCGGCGTTCCGCGCGAGAAGCTTGCCGATGCCGGCTTCTCGCGCGCATCGCTCTTGATGCAGGGCCAACAGGGCAGTCCCGAGCGAACGCGGGAATCGATCGTCCATTCCGCGCAGAATTTTGTTACTAAGTATCCTGGCGACCGCCGCGGTCCACGCCTTCTTGTCGAAGCCGCCACCGTCTGCGACGATGTGCCGAGCCAGAAGCGAGAGCTCCTCGAGGAAGCGTTACGGCTTACCGATGAAGAGCCGCTCAAACGACGGATCACCGACGATTTGCGGCGGGTTGATTTGCTGGGAAAAGCCTTCGAATTGAAGATGTCCTCATCGGCTGGCGGCCAGATCGACCTGGCTGCGCTTCGCGGGAACGTCGTTGTGTTGATCTTCTGGTCTAGCGACTCTCCGCACAGCCTGCTTTGGTTGCGAGACTTTCGATCATCTTGGGAGATGCTTCCCAAGGAGCGTCTCCGTGTGGTCACGGTAAGCCTTGATCAAAGCCGAGTAGCCTTCAAGAGCCGCCTTCGAGAACTTCGCGCGGATTGGCCGACACACTTCGATGGCTTGGGCTGGCGTGGAACCATCCCGCGCTCGCTCGGCATAAACGCGCTGCCGACGGTCTGGATGATCGACAAAAGAGGGATCCTGCGATCGATCAATGCACGCGCCAATTACGAGACCTGGATCCGCCAGCTTCTCGAGGAGAATTCTCCTTCCTGAACGGAGCAGCGGCGAACGTGCCGCCTGCGCACCCATCCTTTGCAAACTTGGGCTTTAATCCGGTATCCATTTGCTCTACAACCCGTCAACCTTCGAAGAAGTCATCATGCTTGATCAGACAGTTTTGGCAGAATTCAAATTAAGTCTCGCTGGCGAGCTCATCCAGCCTGCGAACAGGGCTACGATGAAGCACGACAAGTATATAATGGCATGATCGACCGTCGGCCACGTCTGATCGTGCGCTGTGCCGACGTTGCGGACGTGATTGCTGCGGTCAATTTCGGCCGTGAGCATCGAATGCTCATTGCGGTTCGGGGCGGCGGGCACAACGCAGGCGGCTTGGGGGTTTGTGATGATGGCCTCGTAATTGACCTCTCGCTGATAAATTACACGCGCGTGGACCCCAGCGACCGGACAGTGCGCGTGGGGGGCGGGTGCACGTCGTTTGCTGTCGACCACGCGACGCACGCGTTCGGTCTAGCCGTGCCCACAGGCTTCATCTCGACTACTGGCGTGGGTGGATTGACGCTCGGAGGTGGGCTGGGTTACCTCGCCCGCAAGCATGGCCTGACCATCGACAACCTGCTCTCCGCTGATCTCGTTCTGGCTGACGGACGTTTCGTTACCGCGAGTGCCGAGGAAAACACGGATCTCTACTGGGCCATACGCGGTGGTGGAGGGAACTTTGGCGTGGTCACTTCGTTCCTCTTCCAGGCGCATCTCATCCATACTGTCTACGCCGGGCCGATGCTTTGGCCGCTCGAACGCGCAGCAGAAATCATGCGCTGGTAGCGATTTCATCACCACCGCTTCCGAGGAAATCAGTGTCTTCTTCGCCTTCCTGATTGTGCCACCCGGGCCACCCTTCCCAGAACACCTCCATCTGAAGAATATGTGTGGAATCGTTTGGTGTTACGCAGGACCGCTAGACAAGGCGGAGGAAACCTTTAAGCCAATTCGCGATTCTTTGGGTCCGGAACTCGATTTGGTCGGTCCAATGCCGTATCCCGTTCTTCAGACCATGTTCGACGGCCTTTACCCGCCAGGCCTTCAATGGTTCTGGAAGGCCGACTTTGTCAATGAGCTGAGCGATGAAGCCATCGCGCTGCATATTGAACATGGTTCAAGGATCCCCAGCCTTTTGTCGACGGCACATCTTTATCCGATTAACGGAAAAGCGCATGAGGTCACCAGGACCGAGACGCCCTGGAGCTATCGGGATGCAGTCTGGGCTGAGGTTATCGTCGGAGTGGATCCGGAACCTGCGAAGCGAGAACCCATCATCGCTTGGGCAAAAGACTAT